>NZ_QTZH01000030.1:0-39990 GCF_003462585.1 Ruminococcus sp. OM04-4AA
ACGATTCTGATTTTAGAAAATGTTGATAAAGCCTTTAAAAATAAAGATTTTTTATACAGAATAAAAAACGATTGATATTAACTAATATTAATAAAAACGGTTAATATGTCGGATTATTAAGTGAAAAATGACTATTAATAATTTTTCAGACAGTTGACCTCAGGTTTTGGAAGCTATATAATCAGCTCATAAACAAACGAATTACTGCTGGAAAAACAGTGAGTTGTATCAGTGGTAAGAGGAAGATTCATGTATAGGAGGACTTAAAAATGAAATTTTTTATCGACACGGCTAATGTAGAGGATATCAAGAAAGCAAATGACATGGGAGTGATCTGCGGAGTTACAACAAACCCGTCTCTGATTGCAAAAGAAGGACGTGTTTTTAAAGAAGTTATCGCTGAGATCGCATCTATCGTAGACGGACCAATCAGTGGAGAGGTTAAGGCTACAACAACAGATGCAGAAGGCATGATCGCAGAAGGACGTGAGATTGCAAAGATCCATCCGAACATGGTAGTTAAGATCCCTATGACAGTAGAAGGCCTGAAGGCTGTTAAAGTTCTTACAGCAGAGGGAATCAAGACAAATGTAACTCTGATCTTCACAGCAAACCAGGCACTTCTTGCAGCAAGAGCAGGAGCTACTTATGTTTCTCCGTTCCTTGGACGCCTGGATGACATTTCTACAAAGGGAGTTGACCTCATTGCAGAGATCGTAGAGATGTTCGAAGTAGCAGGAATTGAGACAGAGATTATCGCAGCAAGTGTACGTAATCCAATCCATGTAACAGAATGTGCACTGGCAGGAGCAGATATTGCAACAGTACCTTACAAGGTAATCGAACAGATGACACATCACCCACTGACAGATGCAGGTATCGAGAAGTTTAAAAAGGATTATATTGCTGTTTTTGGTGAGTAATCCGGGAAATAACGTTAAGACTGAAAATGGAATCAGAATGGAAATTAAAAAGGAGATATCATGAACAAGTTAGAGCTTATGAAAACTGCGAATGAGATCCGGAAAGGGATTGTAACAGCACTGCATAGCGCAAAGGCTGGACATCCAGGTGGATCTCTCTCAGCAACAGAGATTTTTACATACCTTTATTTTGAAGAGATGAACGTAGACCCGAAAGATCCAAAGAAAGCGGATCGCGATCGTTTCGTTCTTTCTAAAGGACACACAGCTCCGGGATTATATTCTACACTTGCGCAGAAAGGATTCTTCCCGAAGGAAGATCTCGTGACACTTCGTCATACAGGATCTTATCTGCAGGGACATCCGGACATGAAACACATTCCAGGTGTTGATATGTCTTCAGGATCTCTTGGACAGGGAATTTCAGCAGCTGTAGGTATGGCAATCGCAGGAAAGCTTGACAATGCAGACTACAGAGTATACACACTGCTCGGAGACGGTGAGATCCAGGAAGGTCAGGTATGGGAGGCTTCTATGCTGGCAGCACACAGAAAACTGGATAATCTTGTTGTTATCGTTGATAATAACAATCTTCAGATTGACGGAGAAATTACAGAAGTTAACTCTCCATACCCAATCGATAAGAAGTTTGAGGCATTTAATTTCCATGTAATCAATATTGATGGAAATGACTTTGATCAGATCGATGCTGCATTCAAAGAAGCAAAGACAGTCAAAGGACAGCCGACAGCTATTATTGCTAAGACAGTAAAAGGAAAAGGTGTATCCTTCATGGAGAACCAGGTAGGATGGCACGGGAAAGCTCCGAACGATGAAGAGTACAAGATTGCAATGGAAGAATTAGAGAAAGCAGGTGAAGCATTATGTCAGAAGTAAAGAAGATCGCAACAAGAGACAGCTACGGTAATGCTTTGGCTGAACTCGGAACAGAACATGATAACGTTGTAGTACTTGATGCCGATCTGGCAGCAGCTACAAAGACAGGTGTATTCAAGAAAGCACATCCGGATCGTTTTATCGATTGTGGTATTGCTGAGTCTAATATGATCGGTGTTGCAGCAGGTCTTGCAACAACAGGAAAAGTTCCATTTGCAAGTTCTTTCGCAATGTTTGCAGCAGGACGTGCATTTGAGCAGGTAAGAAACTCTGTTGGATATCCACATCTGAATGTAAAGATTGGTGCAACACATGCCGGAATCTCTGTAGGAGAAGATGGAGCAACACATCAGTGTAATGAGGATATCGCTTTGATGCGTACAATTCCGGGAATGGTTGTAATTAACCCAGCTGATGATGTAGAGGCAAGAGCAGCTGTACGTGCTGCTTACGAGCATCAGGGACCGGTATATCTGAGATTTGGACGTCTTGCAGTGCCGGTGATTAATGACAGACCGGACTACAAGTTTGAGCTTGGAAAAGGTGTTGTGTTAAGAGAAGGAAAAGACCTGACGATCATCGCAACAGGACTTCCTGTAAGTAACTGTCTGGAAGCAGCTGAGAAGCTTGCAGCAGATGGAATTGATGCGAAAGTGATCAACATTCATACGATCAAACCTCTCGATGAGGAACTTGTTGTAGCAGCTGCAAAAGAGACAGGAAAAGTTGTTACAGTTGAAGAGCATTCCGTTATCGGCGGACTTGGAAGTGCTGTATGTGATGTACTTTCAGAGAAAGCTCCGACACAGGTTATGAAGATCGGTGTGAATGATACATTCGGTGAGTCTGGTCCGGCACTTGAGCTTCTGAAGAAGTATGGTCTTGATACAGACAGCATCTACGAGAAGATCAAAGCATTTGCAAAATAACCAGTTACATAATTAACAAAAAGAACGCTTCGCGCTTTCTGTTTACAGAATATCTGCAATCAGAGAGTACCGGAGCGTTTTTTTATGTTTGGAGATATTAAGAAAATGTTGTGCACGAAAAGTAATATTTGTCGAACTTACCTGACACTAATTGATAAAATCTCCCGATTTCCTTGTGCTATGTTAAGGGCAATCCCCGGGAAATTAAATAAAAGTGATAGAAAGGTGAGTATAAAATGGAGAGACAGATTCCAAAAAATGTGCGTCAGATAGGAAATGTGAGTGATAGTCCAAAAATCTATGTGGAAGATTATGTAGATACTTTTTTTCTTCAGTTAAGTGAAAAAAGCGAGAAAGAAAAACAACCAGAAGGAGCCTTTCTGATTGGTGAAATGCAGAAGCAGGACAATGAAGAATATATTTATATTTATGGTGCGATAAAAATAAAAGAGTTAAAAAAGGAGGGCGGTGAATACCTGATCGATGACAAGATATGGAAATGTGGTTGCGAAGAATGCAGCCAGTATTTTGAAGAAGGAGAAATCATAGGCTGGTTTGTGACAGAGCATGATTTACAGCTGGCTCCGAGTTCTATCAACGTAAAGCTGCATAAAAAATTATTTCCAAAGAAAAATACCGTCCTTGTTATGAAAGATTCGGCAAACCAGGAAGATGTATTTTTTGTACATAAGCTGGGGGATCTGATGGAAATTGGAGGACATTATACTTATTACGAGAAGAATCCGTGCATGCAGAATTATATGATTGCAAGTCGAAAAAAAAATGGGGCAGTTCAGACAGAATCTGTGGAAGATACGGCTGCACAAAGCTTTCGTTCTCTGGTACGTGAACGAGGCGGTCAGAAAAGAGAAAGAAGGACAGGCAGTCTGATGTATGGGATCAGTACATGTCTTGTACTGGTTCTGATCGTGATGGGCGTTTCTATGATGAATAATTTCAGTAAAATGAAATCCCTACAGAATAAGATAAATGTGGTTGCCGAGGGGGAAAAGCAAACATCCTCACCTGATGTGAAAGAGACGAGTGGAGCAGCAACTACTATGGATAAAAATCAGGAAGCAGCAGATACAGAAAAGGAATCCAAAGAGATAACGGAAGAAAATGAAGGGGAAGAACAGACGGAAGATAAGAATACAGAAAGTGTTCCGGTTTCCGGGACTGCCGTTGCAGCAGATGAAAATGATGATATTTATGTGGTGGAAAAAGGAGATACCCTTGCAATTATCAGTAAAAAAATGTATGGAGATGTTAGTCATGTAGATGCGATCAGCCGGATGAATGGATTGCAGAATGGGAACCTGATCTATATTGGACAAAAATTGATATTGCCATAAATCCGTGTTATACTGTGAAAGACAAGTGAAAGCTAAAAGTGTATCAACAGAAAAAGGTGCACTGGACAAACGATAAGGGGAGCAATATGGCGCGAAAGAAAATGTCGAATTTACAGGTGGTAAAAACGCAGGATGATAGAAAAGCGCTGAGACAAAGGGAAAGAAGGATCAAACGCCGGAGAAGAAAAGAACTTCTTACCTATATCATCCTGATTGCGATGGCAATCTGCGGAACATACCTCCTTTTAGATAGTAAGACTTATGGCACAGTCCGCAAGGCAGACAGTTACGCGAAAGACCTTTCGGACAGGAATAATTACGTTCAGTTTGCAGATGGAATTGTGCGTTATAATCATGACGGTGTGGTATTTCTAAACAAGAAGAATGAGGAAAAGTGGATTCAGCCAACACAGCTTCAGACACCGGTGATTGTTGTGAAAGACGATGTGTTTGCGGTTGCTGACAGCGGAGGCAACAGTATTCTCGTATTTACAAAAAATGGGTTGAAAGGTGAGATTCAGACGACATTACCGATTGAGAGAATCGCAGTATCGAATCAGGGAATTGTCAGTGCAATTTTGAAAGATGAGACTTCACCGAAGATCATATCCTATGATGCGGCAGGAAATATTCTGGTAGAGCAGCAGATTACGATTGGAAATACAGGATATCCGATCGCATTGGATTTGTCTGATGATGGAAAGGTTCTGGCAGTTTCTTATCTTTATACCAAAGGAACACAGGTGCAGAGCAGGATCGGATATTATAATTTTGATGCTGCCGGCAAAGAGAAGGCAGATAACAAAGTGACGGCAGATACTTATGAAGATATGCTGATCGGCGAGATTTTCTTTATGGGAAATGACAGATCTGTTGCAGTTGGAGATAATGGATTTGAGATTTATACAGGAAAAGATACTCCAAAGCAGATAAAAGAAGTGAAAGTGAATCAAGAGATAAAAAGTGTTTTCCATTCGGATTCTTATTTTGGATTTGTCCTGCTTAATCAGGAGAAGTCAGGGTATGAGTTGAGAATGTATAATCAATCAGGAGATACTGTGTTCAGTAGAGAAATACAGGGAGATTATAGTCATGTAAAGATGGATGGAGACAATATCATTCTGTATGATGGAAGTAAGTGCTGTATTTATACAACGACAGGAATCCTGAAGTTTAAGGGAGACCTGGGAGCAGATGCGCAGGAAATCTTTGATGCATTTGGTCTGAACAGATACTATGTGATGAGTGATAATGAACTGCGAATTGTTTATTTGACAAAATAGGAGAGATATATGGAGAATTGGTTGTTACTTGCAGTCGGGATTGTGTTTTTAGTCTGCATGATTGCCGGCTTTGTGAAGGGATTTCTCAGAATTGGTTTATCCCTTCTGTCAACAATATTGACACTGGTACTGGTGTCATTCCTTTCCCCATACGTGTCGGATGCGCTGATGAAGCATACACCGGCGCAGGACGTACTGGAGAAGAAGATAGTGGAAGCATTTATGCCAGAGCTTTCAGCAGATGATCTGTTGAAAGCGAATCTCAGTGGAACACCTCTGGAGAATTTAACGGTAGACCAGATTAAATCATTAAGCGAATCTGGATGGGACAAACTGGGGATAACTGCACAGGATATCCTGAAAGTGGTCGGAGATCTTCCAAAGGATACACAGATCCGTGAGATTGAGAATTCAATGCTGCCACAGTTTTTGAAAGATGCATTGCTGGAAAATAATAATACTGCGATTTATGAAGAACTGGATGTTACAACTTTCCCAGAATATGTTGCGGCCTATATTTCACGAATGATCCTCAATGTTGTGTCATTTCTTGTGACATTTTTGATTGCGATCATTCTTGTAAGCGCATTGATGTATGCGGTGAATATTATTGGTGAACTTCCGTTACTTGGTGCGATCAATCATCTGGCGGGAGGAGTGCTTGGAATTGGTCTGGGATGTATTATCGTATGGATCGCATTCCTTGTGCTGACTCTGATTTATACGACAGAGATTGGAACAACGTGTTATGCGATGGTTGAGCAGAGCGCGATCTTGACGTTTTTGTACAACCATAATCCGCTGTTGATCTGGTTACTTGGATTCCGGTAGGAAAAATAAAAGAAAAATATTAAAAATAGGGTTGACACTCTCAATAAGCTATGATATCATATAGAAGTTCTGTTGAGGACATACATATGGGGGATTAGCTCAGTTGGGAGAGCGCCTGCCTTGCAAGCAGGAGGTCACGAGTTCGACTCTCGTATTCTCCACTAGGATTACGGATTGTGCATTGCACAGTCCGTTTTTTGTTACATATACAGAGCCAGGCAATTAAAGACAGACTGTGCTACCTCGTGCTTGCACGAAAGTACTACAGTCTGTCTTTAATTATGTGGCGGATACGCCACAGCGATGAAATGCGTAGCATTTTAGAGCTACTGGATAAGGAAAAATCTGACAAGCTGTGTCAGATTTACGCAACAAAAAAACATCCCACAGCGCGAAATCTGTGAGATGTTCTTCATAACTCCCCCTGTTGGACTTGAACCAACGACACTTCGGTTAACAGCCGAATGCTCTACCGACTGAGCTAAGGAGGAATATTTCCTTGTCTTATCGACGAAGAATATATTATCATATTTAGATGCTCTTTGCAAGAGAAAAATAAAAAAATGTAAAAAATCTTAAAGAAATCTAATTTTATCTCTTTCAAGTCATAATCAGAAATTCAGCGTCATACATATATTAGACAGGAGGGCAGATATAAAATATATCGACAGTACTTCCTGAAAGGTAACAATTCAATTTAAGACAGGAGAGGGCAAAATGCGAAGAAAGCTGAGAAGACATTTTGCATTTCTGATGGCGGTATTGATGATGCTGTCGTTGATGGGGGTTCAGGTACTGGCAGAAGGTGTACAAGTTGAGGCTGTACAAACCACAGAGGGAACAGATTGTACCGTGCTCCCGGAAGAAACAGATGCGGAAGAGACTTCCCGATCAGAAATGCAGAAACTAGACGCAAAAGAATCTCCCCCTGAGTCTGGAGCAGTAACAGAGGAAGGGAAAAGTACCGATTCAGAGAAAATTTCAGTTGCTCTTAAAGATGAGATTCTTACAAAGGGTTCTCTGACAGCAGATGTTAGTGGAACAACAGAATCAGATCAGATTGCTTATCAGTGGCAGGTAAGTGAAAACGGTCAATGGAAAGACATTGAGGATACAGCGACTGTGGATAGTAGAAAGCAATCCTATGAAGTTGCAAGAGATGGTGCACAGAAGACATTTCGTGTGAAAGTGACAGTAAATGAGGCGGTGACAGTTTATTCTTCCGAATACAAGGTGAATTATTATGACAAGCTTCAGAATGGAAGTTTTGAGACGCCAAAAGTATCTGATGCAGGAACACTGACTTATAAGAATGCACATTTTATTCAGGTAGCAAATGGAATGAATAATTTGTACTGGAAGACAACAGCGAAAGGTGCATATTTTGGTGCTGGAAATCAGAAAGATTATTATATCGAGATTGCAGACGGAAGCAGAAGTTATTATGGAAATACGGTTAATGATCCAAAGCCGGTTTATAACATCAGCAGTGCGGCACAGGAAAATCAGTTCGCAGAATTAAATTGTGAGGAACCAGGAGCACTTTATCAGGATGTTTTGACAGAACCGGGGACAGTCCTTCACTGGGGATTGGAACATGCCGGACGTTGGGGAACAGACACGATGGCGGTTATCATCAGCGATACGAAATCAATGAGTTCTGATTGGAATCCGGCAGGATCGGGATTTGATCAGAGTAATCCAGATGTACAGGCTGTATTGTCAGATGAAGCCGGCAAATGGACTTATCACTATGGAGATTATACGGTTCCGGCAGGGCAATATGTTACTCGATTTTATTTTGTGGCAGTAGCGGCAGCAAATGGAAATCTGTCAAATGGAAACCTGCTCGATAACATTTCTTTTGGAAAGGATCTCCCAACCCCACCGGCAAAAACAGGTAATCTGATGATTACAAAACAGGTGGAGGGAATTGCAGCGAGTCAGGTTCCGGACGAGTCATTTACATTTCAAGTAAAACGGGGAGAAGAAGTGATCGAAGAAGTGAAGCTTCCGCAAAATGGTCAGTGGAGTGCATCTCTTCAGGCGATTGAACCTGGGGAATATACAGTGACGGAGATTGCTCAGGAACAGAATAACTATAGGCTGGGGCATACCTTTTATCTCGTGGGACAGGAAAGTCAGACAGAGGGGATGACAGCACAAATTGATGTAGCGAAGGAGCAGACTGTAACAGTAACATATACGAATCAGTATCAACCTCTTATGGTTGTTCCGACAGGAGTAGAGAACAGGATGTTTCCTACAATCCTGATAGAAACAGCAGGCGTAACAGGAGGCGCGTTTTTTCTGTTTCTTCGAAGAAAGAGGAAAGAAAAAGATTCATGAAATTAAAAGGAGAGATTCATCTTTTTCTGATTCGTCTTGCATTTCTTCTGGTGTTTCTGTGGGTTTTGTTCGGGCTGTTGTTTGGCATTACAACCATGAAAAACAATGACATGTCGCCACGCATCAGTGCGGGAGATCTGCTCTTTTATTATCGACTGGAAAAACCAAAAAGCGGGGATGTGGTGGTTCTTCAGAAAGCAGGAGAGAAATATGTGGGCAGAGTGATCGCAGTCGGCGGCGATACAGTAGAGATTACAGAGGACGAAAAGGTAAAGATCAATGGAAGTAAGATTGTGGAAAATGATATTTTCTATGATACACCGCAATACGAAAGTGACACGGTCTATCCACTGACGCTGAATAGCGGAGAATATTTTATTCTGGGAGATCAACGGGAAAATGCAAAAGACAGCCGGTATTTTGGAGCTGTGAAGGACAAGGAGATAAAAGGCAGAGTAATTACGGTGCTCCGCCGGTCAGATATCTGAAACCCGGAAATCAGAGTAAAAAGTGAGGTAGAGATTATGAATAAGAAAACAGCAGGACGTATTTCAGCAATGGCAATGGCGAGCATGATGATGATGTCAGTTTGTGTGGTAAATGCGGCGGCCGAGGAAAATGAACCGATCACACAGTTGAATCTGAAGAAAACAGTGACAACGGATGGAAATACATACCAGCCAAACACTTCATTTTCGTTTCATGTGGAGAATGGTGAAGCAGCAGAAAATTGGAGAGATAATGTAGTATATGCCGGTGTGACAGGTGGAATCAAGGCCACCCAGACAATCGGATTCCAGCCATCAGGAGAAGATACACTGGCAGCAGTTTACAGCAAGAATGCAACATTGGAAATCAATGCAGAGGTATTTGAACATGCCGGTGTTTATCATTATGTTGTGACTGAAGATGCAGGTTCTTATGAAGGAATCGATTATGATACAGCAGGCAGAGATGTTTATCTTTTTGTATATAACGGAGCAGATGGAGCACTTTATGTTGGAAATGTAATTACAGAAAATAACGGTGAAAAAGGTGATCTTGAATTTATCAATGATTATGGTGCAGAAAATGATACAACACATGATGTGACAATCAAAAAAACGATCACAGGTAATCAGGGCGTTAAAAATAAATCCTTTGAATTTAAGGTTGCGGTGAATGGTGGACAGGGAGAACTCTACAAAGTTGTAGTGAAGAAAAATGCAAATGCACAGGCACTTACAGAATACATCACAAGCAATGAAGCAGAAACTTCTTATCAGATTTCTGATACAGGTTCGATTACAATTTATGGATTGACAGAATCTGATAAATACACTGTAACAGAGACCGATGCGAATAAAGATGGATATACCACTACGATTGACGGAGAAACAACTGCGACCGGAACAAAGACAGGAACTACAAAAGAAGATGGTACAGTAGTTCAGTATGTGAATGAGAAAGATGCGGCTGTAGTAACAGGCGTCGCAAAGAAATACACACCATACGTACTACTTGTGGGTGCGGCAGGCGCACTTGGATCAGTTTTCTTTCGTAGAAAAAGAGCATGATAAACGAAACGACAGAAGGTCAGGAGGCAGGGGAGCAGAGGGAAGAGCTGTTTTTTAAAGTTATAAAAGCGGGAAATAAGATATTGGAAATTCTGGCAGCGCTCTTTATTATTCTTATGCTTCTTTATGGTGCATATTCATTATGGGATACCTGCCAGATCAACCGACGTGCGTTTATCAGCGGAGAATTAATGAAATATAAACCTGCAGGGAAAATGGATGAAAGTCCGTCCCTGCAGGAACTTCAGAAAATCAATCCGGATGTGTGTGCCTGGCTGACGGTAGACGGAACAAAGATTGATTATCCGGTTGTGCAGGGAGAAACAAATCTGGAATATATCAACCAGGATATTTATGGAGAATTTGCTCTTTCAGGAAGTATTTTTCTGGATAGCAGAAATGACAGAAAATTTATTGACAGTTACAGTTTGTTATATGGTCACCATATGGATAATGGCGCAATGTTTGGGGATGTGATGAATTATAAAGAAAAGGAATATTTTGAATCACACAAAACAGGTACGCTATATTTGAATGAACAGTTAGAAAAAATCCAGTGGTTCGCCTGTGTGGAGACGGATGCGTATGATGAAGTTATTTATAATCCACAAGATTATAAGAAAGAGAATCTGGAAGAATTGATGGAATATATAAAGGCACATGCGGTGCAGTATCGTCTTCCTGAGAAAAAAGGAAAGGAGGGGCGGGACAGGATCATTGGCTTATCTACTTGTTCCAACGATCAGACGAATGGAAGAGTAATACTTTATGGATTTCTATATGATGTGGACAGATAGATCAAGAATGATGTAGCGCAACGCCGTTGCATATTTGTCTGTTGAATGTTAAAATGTGAATGTCATTCAGATTCAGGTCAAAGTTAGAAAAAGAGCGGAAATGGATCTGGATAATTTCGAAAATCAGGGAAATAAAGGCAGGCAGTATACAATGACGATAAAAGAGATTGCACAGATGGCCGGGGTGTCCAGCGCAGCAGTATCAAGATATTTGAATGGCGGATATGTGAGTGAACAGAAAAAGGAACAGATCCGTAAAGTGATTGAGAAGACGGGATATCAGCCGTCTACTCAGGCAAGAATCCTAAGAACCGGACGTGCACATCTGGTCGGTGTGGTGGCTCCGAAGATCAATTCAGAATCAATCAGCCGGATTACAGCGGGAATTGAACAGGTTCTTTCGGCAAGAGGGTATCAGATGCTTCTTGCAAGTACGGATAATCAGCCAAAGAATGAGCTGATTTATTTGAGAATCTTTGAAAGTTATCCGGTAGATGGAATTGTACTGATCGGTACAGTGCTTACAGACGAGCATCGGAGATTTTTAAAAGAATCAAAGGTTCCGGTTGTGGTTGTGGGACAGGAGACGGAAATGGCAAGCTGTATCTATCATGATGATTTTGGTGCGGGAAGAGCAATGGGACAAGAAGTTGCGTTGAAAGCACTGAAGCGGAATGGTGGAAGACCTGAAGATTGCAAGATTGCATATATTGGTGTTACTCGTGAAGATAAGGCGGCAGGTGCTGCCAGAGAAGACGGGTTCCGCAAGGGACTTCAGGAAGCCGGGATTACTTTCGATGACCATCGGTACAGACGCGAATCAGAATTTACAATGAGCGGCGGATATGAAGCAGTAGTGGATTTGTTGAGTGAAGAAAATGGAATCGATATCATATCATGCGCAACAGATACGATTGCAGCGGGAGCAATCGAGGCATTGATCGCACAGAGTAAAAAGGAGGTTCCGGAGTCGGTTCAGAATTCTGGTGCAAGGATGCTACACATTTTGGAACAGTCTGGTATCTGTGTCACAGGATTTGGTGATAATCAGATGTTAAGGGCTGTGACAGGCGGTATTCCAACGGTTCATTTTGGGTATAAAACGAGTGGAATCAAGGGGGCAGAGCTCTTACTTGAACAGATTGAAGAGAAAAATCCGGTGCCGGTGCATATGAAGCTGGGATTCCAGATCGTGAATAGATTTGAATGAATGTAACTAAGAGCATAATGCAAGTTAAACAAAACAGAAGAATCAGAATTAGTAAAAATGCCATCTTTACAAATGGCATTTTTTTATTTAATATAAAATCATAAAATGTGAAAACGATTACACATAAAATAGAGAAGGAAGGGAGCGTAATCATGGATTACAGGAAAACAGCCCAGGAGATTCTGGGATATGTAGGTGGAAGTAAGAATATTGTATCCGCAGCGCACTGCGCAACGCGTCTTCGTCTTGTTATCGCAGATAATAGTAAGGCTGATAAAGAGGCAATAGAGAATGTGGACGGAGTAAAGGGAGTATTTGAGGCATCTGGACAGCTTCAGATTATTCTTGGAACAGGAACAGTGAATAAAGTGTTTGATGAATTTATCGCGATCGCAGGTATTACAGCAAGCACAAAAGCTGAGGCAAAGGAAGCAGCGGCAGAGAAGCAGAATTGGTTTATGAAGGCCATCAAGCTGTTAGGTGATATTTTCGTACCTATCATTCCGGCCATCGTAGCAAGTGGTTTCCTGATGGGAATCATGAATGCACTGGATTTTATGAATGCAAATGGATTTTTAACAATCAATACAAATAGTTCTATTTATGTATTTGCGAATCTGTTCAGTAATATCGCTTATACATTCCTGCAGATCCTGATTGCATTTTCAGCTGCGAAAGCATTTGGTGCAAACCAGTATCTTGGAGCTGTTATCGGTATGATCATGATTCATCCGTCATTACAGAACGCTTATACGGTTGCAACGGAAGGAGTACAGCAGACACAGAGCGTATTCTTCGGACTGTATCACATCGACATGGTTGGATACCAGGGACATGTAATCCCGGTTATTATTGCAGTATGGATCCTTTCTGTATTAGAAAAGAAGCTGCACAAGGTAGTTCCGGCAGCACTTGACCTGTTTGTAACACCACTTGTCAGCGTATTTGTGACAGGATATCTTACACTCTCCATCGTAGGACCGATCTTTGTATGGGGTGAGAATGCGATCCTTGGAGCAATCCAGTGGATGCTGACACTTCCGCTCGGACTTGGAAGTCTGATCATGGGAGGCTTGTATGCACCGACAGTAGTAACAGGTATTCATCAGATGTACACAGCAATTGACATCGGTCAGCTGGCAAAATACGGAGTAACTTATTGGCTTCCACTTGCAAGTGCAGCAAATGTAGCACAGGGTGCGGCAGCATTAGCAGTTGGAATTAAATCAAAAGATCAGAAAGTTAAATCCCTTGCACTCCCGTCATCACTTAGTGCATTTATGGGAATCACAGAGCCGGCAATCTTTGGTGTAAACTTAAGATTCTTCAAACCATTTATCGCAGGATGTATTGGTGGAGGATGTGGAGCTCTGTATGCATCACTTGTACATCTTGGAGCAAAGGGAACAGGAGTAACAGGTATCTTCGGTATTCTGCTTTGCCTGAATCAGCCGCTTCAGTACATTATCGAGATGGCAATTTCAGTAGGAGTAGCATTTGTGATCTCCTTCATGATTTACAAAGATAAAGAGCCTGCAACTCAGGCAGCCAGGACAGAGGCAGCGGTTGAGAATAAAGAAGCAGAAGCAAATGCGGAAGAGACAGAGAACTCTGCTGAAAAAACTGTTTCTGTAGAAGAAATCACAAGTCCGGTAAATGGAACTGTTGTTCCGACAGCAGAAGTAGCAGATGAGACATTTGCATCAGAGATGCTTGGAACAACTGTTGCAGTTGAGCCAACAGATGGAAAGATTGTAGCACCATGTGACGGTGAAGTAATGAATATCTTCGATACAGGGCATGCAGTATGCATCGCAACGGAAGCAGGAGCAGAGCTTCTGATCCACATTGGAATTGATACAGTTTCCATGGATGGAAAAGGATTTGTAAAGAAAGTAGCAGACGGAGCAAAAGTTCGTAAGGGCGATGTGCTGATCGAAGCAGATCTGGATGCTATCAAAGCAGCAGGACATCCGGCAACTACGATGATGATACTGACGAATGCAGATGACTTCAGCAAAGTAGAGAAGACAGCAGCGGGAACAGTTACAACAGCTGATCTCGTAATGAAGATTGAGAAATAAATTGAACAGTGATTAAAAAGATACAGCCGTTTTATTCAAAGAAGAATTCTTGCAGAATAGAACGGCTGTAAATGGAAAAAGGGAGACAAGAGCATGAATGCATTAACAAGGGATCTGATCAAACTGGTAGATATGACGGAAGAGATGATGAAAGAAAAAGAGCAGAAAGAAGGAGCGGATTATCGTGAGAAGCTGCATCTGATGCCTCCTGTTGGCTGGCTCAATGATCCGAACGGATTGTGCCAGTTGAATGGGATCTATCATGCATTTTTTCAGTATTCTCCATTTAATGCCGAAGGCGGCGTGAAGATGTGGGGGCACTATACAAGCAAAGATATGATCGACTGGGAATACCAGGGAGTAAAGTTATATCCGGATCAGCCATTTGACTGTCATGGTGTATACTCCGGATCAGCATTTATCGAAGATGACAAAATGTATGTTTACTATACAGGCAATGTAAAGCTGGAAGACGGAGATTTTGACTATATCAACACAGGACGCGAGTCAAATACGGTTCTTGTTGTCAGTGAGGATGGAAAGACATTCGGTCCGAAGAAAGAACTAATGAGAAATGTTGATTATCCGTCAGATCTGACCTGCCATGTGCGTGACCCGAGGTATGGAAAGAAGGAGATACTTACTACATGATTCAGGGTGCGCGTACAAAAGAAGATGTCGGACAGGCATTGATCTTTGAGTCAAAAGATAAAATCAACTGGAATTTCAGAAGCCGCGTGGAATCAGAAGAACCATTCGGATACATGTGGGAATGTCCGGATTATTTTGAGGTAGACGGAACAAAAATTCTCTCGGCGTCTGTGCAGGGACTTGAGGGTGGTATCTGGGACGACAGAAATGTTTATCAGTCCGGATACTTCCTAGTAGATGGGGATATTCTGGAAGACTATAAACTCTCCGAGTATCAGCTTTGGGACTATGGATTTGATTACTATGCCCCACAAAGCTTTGAGACAGAAGATGGCAGAAGAATCCATATCAGTTGGATGGGAATGCCGGATTGTGAAGAATATACCAATCCGACGATCGCAGAAGGGTGGCAGCACTGCTTCACTTTTCCGAGAGAAGTATTTGTAGAAGACGGTAAAGTTCGTCAGAGACCTGTCAGAGAATTGCAAAAGAGGAAAACTCTTGTGGATAAGTCAGCCGGAATGTTGAAAAAAGATGAATATAAAGTCTATGATGTGAATATCTCGGGCATTCAGAATAATGAATTCAGGACAGTGATTGATGAAGAATTGATTCTTGAGTACAAAAATGGAAGATTCGAGATGCATTTCACAAGTCAGGATAAAAATTCTGTATCTGCAGGAAGAGGAATACGTTATGTTGATGTAGATAAAATTTCAAGTGTTGAAATTCTTGTGGATAAGTCTTCAGTGGAAGTGTTTGTGAATCATGGCGAGTATGTGTTCACCACACGGTTCTATCCACAGAAAGACAGCCTTGTAGTAGAAGCTGCGGGAGCAGAGATTGTGATGGAAGAGATTGGATAAAGAAAAGAGCCTCCGGACTATTGAAAAAAACTTTTAGTAGAATTATAATAACAATAGTCACAGATTCCCACAGATGAAAGGTCTGTGGGGATTTTTGCGTTATGAATTCAAACAACCGGAGGATTTCCTTTATGATAAATTTTAAGAAATACGGAAAGCGCTGTCTGTCTCTTTTCCTGGCGGCATCTATGATATTGATGCCGTCAGTACAGACATTTGCTGAGGAAGAAACGGCGGCAGCCACAACAGATTCAACTCAGACAGAGGAAGAAGACAGGGAGACACAGCGTCAGAACTGTTATGCGATCGCACCAGATTCAAACAGTGTGGAGAACTGGCCACAGGGACCGGCAACTTATGCGGATTCCGCAATCGTTATGGATATGAATAGTGGGGCGGTTTTATATAGCAAGCAGATTGAAAAGAAGCATTATCCGGCGAGTATTACGAAACTTTTGACAACATTGGTTGCGTTGGACAATGCAGAGCTTACAGATACGGTAGAATTTTCCCAGGACAGCATCTCCTTTCTGGAATATGGCGATGCCCATATCGGCATGACGCCGGGGGAGCAGATCAGTATGGAAGATGCGCTCTATGCCGTTCTGCTGGCATCGGCAAATGAGGTCTCTTATGCAGTAGCTGAGAGTGTTGGCAAGAAGATGGGCGGAGGTTATGACACATTTATTCAGGCGATGAATGATGAGTCAGAAAAACTTGGATGTACAGGTTCACACTGGACGAATGCGAACGGACTTCATGATGAACAACATTATACAACGGCGCATGATATGGCAAGAATTGGTGCAGCAGTTTATCAGAAGGAAGCGTTCCGGACAATTTCCCAATCGTTAAGCCATACGATTCCGGTAACGAATCTGGTGAATGAAGAACGTACTTTTCAGCAGAAGCACAAGATGCTCTGGCCACAGAATGATAATTATTATGAATACTGCAAGGGCGGTAAGACCGGCTACACAGATCAGGCAAGAACAACGCTTGTGACAATGGCAGATAACGGAGATATGCAGCTTGTTGCGGTTGTACTTTATGATTTTGGAAATGATGCTTATATAGATACTCGTGCGATGTTTGATTATGCTTACAGTAATTTTTCGAAAATATCTTTGAAGGATCAGAAGCTTCCGGAAGGTGTGAAGTCTTATGAAGATGAAGATGCTTATATCGTACTTCCGAAGAGTGCACAATTTTCTGATGTGAAAGCAGAAGTGAAGGAAGACAGCAACAAGGATGGATCCGGAACAGTAACATTTACTTATAAAGGGCAGGAAGTAGGCAGTGTGAAAGCTGCGATAGAAAAAACAGAGGAAAGCAGTGCAGCTGTTTTGGGAAAAAAGAAAGATAAGACAACTTCAACTGTCGTAACCGGGATTTCAAAGTTTATGAAAATTGTGATCGGAGTTGTAATTGCAGTTGTGATTTTATTGATCATCATTGTTGTACTTGCGAATTACCGGAAGCAGATAAGACGTCGCAGAAGAAAAAAAGGAAAAAGAAGAAATGCAAAGAGTGGTAATGTGAAAAGAAAGAAGAAACGCCGCAGATAAGAAAACAGAAATTTGCGAAAGAACGCTGAAAACAACGTTTTTTCGCACTTTTTTTATCATAATAAACCTTGACTAGAGGCAAGAATCTCTTTATAATAAGCCGTGTGTAGAAGTTCACAGATAAAGCGATGACGGAGACAGTAGGATTTATCCGAACGTTACAGCGAGCCGGAGATGGTGGGAGTTCGGTGCAAGTAAGAGATTTTTGAAGATCACTCCAGAGCAGCAGTTCCTGAAACAGATGCAGAAAAGAGGTTTCTGCAGAAAGAGAGAGTAAGGACTGACGCGTGTCCGGCGTTAAAGGATACCATATGCAGGTCAGAAATCAGACCTAAGTATGATGTAACAGGTGGTTTAACGAGAGAAGTTCAGGCTTTCGTCCTATTACAGGACGGAAGCCTTTCTTTTTTTAAGAATCATAAAATAAACTCAGGAAAGGATAAGAACATGTATAAGAAAGTTTCAACTGACATGAATTTTGTCAGCCGTGAAAAAGAAGTTGAAAAGTTCTGGGATGATAATGAAATCTTCCAGAAAAGTATGGATGAAAAAGAAGGGTGCCCGGATTATATTTTCTATGATGGACCTCCGACAGCAAATGGTAAACCGCATATCGGACACGTTTTAACTCGTGTTATCAAGGATATGATCCCAAGATACCGTACAATGAAAGGGTATATGGTTCCAAGAAAGGCCGGATGGGATACACATGGCCTTCCGGTAGAGCTTGAAGTTGAGAAGCTTCTTGGTCTTGATGGAAAAGATCAGATTGAGAAATATGGTCTTGAACCATTTATCAAGAAATGTAAAGAGAGTGTATGGAAATACAAAGGAATGTGGGAGAATTTCTCCGGTACAGTTGGATTCTGGGCTGATATGGAGCACCCATATGTAACTTATGATAACAACTTTATTGAGTCTGAATGGTGGGCTCTGAAGCAGATCTGGGATAAGGGACTCCTTTACAAAGGATTTAAGATCGTTCCTTACTGCCCGCGTTGTGGAACACCGCTTTCCGCACAGGAAGTTGCACAGGGATACAAGGATGTTAAGGAGCGTTCAGCAATCGTTCGTTTTAAAGTAAAAGATGAAGATGCATATATTCTTGCATGGACAACAACACCTTGGACACTTCCATCCAACCTTGCACTTTGTGTAAATCCGAAAGAAGATTACGCAAAGGTTAAGGCAGCAGACGGACATGTATATTATATGGCTTGCGCACTGCTTGACACAGTTCTTGGAAGACTTGCAGAAGAAGGCAAAGATGCTTATGAAATTCTTGAGACTTACAAGGGAACTGATCTGGAAGGAAAAGAGTATGAGCCGCTGTATCAGTGTGCAGCAGACGAGGCAGCAAAACAGCGCAAGAAAGCATTCTATGTTGTATGTGATGAGTACGTAACTCTGACAGATGGTACAGGAGTCGTTCATATCGCACCAGCATTTGGTGAAGATGATGCGAATGTAGGAAGAAAATATGATCTTCCATTCGTACAGCTTGTAGATGAGAAGGGTGATATGGCAGAATCTACACCGTTCGCCGGTCTGTTTGTGAAGAAGGCTGATCCGGAAGTATTAAAGGATCTGGATGCAAGAGGACTTCTTTATGATGCACCGAAGTTCGAGCATAGCTATCCTCACTGCTGGAGATGTGATACTCCACTGATCTACTATGCACGTGAGTCCTGGTTCATCAAGATGACAGCAGTTCGCGAAGACCTGATCAGAAATAATAACACAATCAACTGGATTCCGGAAAGTATCGGTAAAGGACGTTTCGGTGACTGGATCGAGAACGTTCAGGACTGGGGAATCAGCCGTAACCGTTACTGGGGAACACCACTGAATATCTGGCAGTGTGAGTGTGGACATATGCACTCTATCGGAAGCATTGAAGAACTGAAATCAATGTCTGATAACTGTCCGGATGATATCGAGCTTCACCGCCCATACATTGATGCTGTAACAATCAAGTGTCCGGAGTGTGGTAAAGAGATGCACAGAGTACCGGAAGTTATCGACTGCTGGTTCGACAGTGGATCAATGCCATTTGCACAGCATCATTATCCATTTGAAAATCAGGATCTGTTTGAAAGACAGTTCCCGGCAGACTTTATTTCCGAGGCTGTAGACCAGACAAGAGGATGGTTCTACTCTCTGCTTGCAATCTCAACACTGCTGTTCAACAAGGCTCCATATAAGAATGTTATCGTTCTTGGACATGTTCAGGATGAAAATGGACAGAAGATGAGTAAGTCTAAAGGAAATGCCGTTGATCCGTTTGATGCACTGGAGAAATACGGTGCAGATGCGATCCGCTGGTATTTCTACATCAACAGTGCTCCGTGGCTTCCGAATCGTTTCCACGGAAAAGCCGTTCAGGAAGGACAGCGTAAGTTCATGGGAACACTTTGGAATACTTATGCATTCTTCGTGCTTTATGCGAACATTGATAATTTTGATGCAACAAAATATACTCTGGAATATGATAAACTTCCGGTTATGGATAAGTGGATCCTCTCCAAGATGAACACAATGGTAAAAGATGTAGATTATAATCTTGGCAATTACAGAATCCCAGAGGCAGCACGTGTGCTTCAGGACTTCGTAGATGATCTGAGTAACTGGTATGTAAGAAGAAGCCGTGAGCGTTTCTGGGCAAAGGGAATGGAGCAGGATAAGATCAATGCTTACATGACTCTGTACACAGCTCTTGTTACAGTATCTAAGGCAGCAGCTCCGATGATCCCGTTCATGACAGAAGAGATTTATCAGAACCTGGTTCGTAGCATTGATAAGGATGCTCCGGAAAGTATTCACCTTTGTGACTTCCCGGAAGTTCATGAAGAACAGATTGATAAAGAACTTGAAAATAACATGGAACATGTTCTTGACCTTGTTGTTATGGGACGTGCATGCCGTAATGCATCCAACATCAAGAACCGTCAGCCAATCGGAAAGATGTTTGTGAAAGCAGATTTTGATCTTCCGGAATTCTATCAGGAGATCGTTGCAGACGAGCTGAATGTTAAAAATGTTAAATTCACAGATGATGTAAGAGACTTTACTTCTTATAGTTTTAAACCACAATTAAAGACAGTCGGACCGAAATATGGTAAGATGTTAGGTGGTATCAAAGCGGCGCTTAACGACATCGATGGAAATGCAGCAATGGATGAGCTCAACGCTACAGGTGCACTCAAACTGGATGTAAACGGACAGGAGATTGAACTCTTCAAGGAAGATCTTCTGATTGATACAGCACAGATTGAAGGATATGAATCTGTAAATGACAACGGAATCACAGTTGTTCTCGATACAAACCTGTCACCAGAGCTGCTGGAAGAGGGATTTGTACGTGAGATCATCAGCAAGATCCAGACAATGAGAAAAGAAGCTGATTTCGAAGTTATGGACAGAATCAAAGTTACATACGAGGGTAGTGAAAAGGCAGAAGCTGTCTTCGAAAAGAACAACACACTGATCGCAGGTGAGGTACTTGCTGATGAAGTTGTAAAAGCACAGCCGGATGGTTACGTGAAAGAATGGAAGATCAACGGCGAAGCAGTTACAATGGGTGTTGAGAAAAAAGGAGAGTAATAAACATGTTCAGTAAAAGATTCGAGAAAAAAGCGTTTAAAGCGGCAGTAAAGGATAACGTTAAGACACTTTACAGAAAGACAATCGATGAGGCTACGCCGCAGCAGTTATTCCAGGCAGTATCCTATGCAGTCAAAGATGTGATTATCGATGATTGGATTGAGACACAAAAAAGATATGATGAGACAGACGCTAAGACAGTACACTATATGTCAATGGAGTTCCTTATGGGACGTGCACTTGGCAACAACCTCATCAATATGACAGCATATAAAGAAGTAAAAGAAGCACTGGAAGAGATGAATATTGATCTGAACGTGATTGAAGACCAGGAGCCGGATGCGGCTCTTGGTAATGGAGGTCTTGGACGTCTTGCAGCATGTTTCCTTGATTCTCTCGCTACACTGAATTACCCGGCATATGGATGTGGAATCCGTTATCGTTACGGAATGTTCAAACAGAAAATCAAAGATGGATATCAGGTAGAGGTTCCGGACAACTGGCTGAAAGAAGGAAATCCGTTTGAGATTCGCCGTGAAGAGTACGCAAAAGAAGTACGTTTTGGCGGAAATATCCGTTTCGAGAAAGATCCTGTTACAGGAAAAGATAAATTTATCCAGGAAAACTATGAGTCTGTCATGGCAGTTCCGTATGATATGCCAATCGTTGGATATGGCAATCACGTAGTAAATACACTGCGTGTATGGGATGCAAAACCGATCACAGACTTTAAACTTGATGAATTTGACAGAGGAAATTATCACAAAGCAGTAGAGCAGGAAAACCTTGCAAAACTGATCGTTGATGTTCTCTATCCGAACGATAACCATTACTCAGGAAAAGAGCTTCGTCTGAAACAGCAGTATTTCTTTATTTCTGCAAGTCTTCAGGCTCTGATCGAGAAGTATAAGAAAAAACATGGTGATATCAGAAAACTGCATGAGAAGGTTGTTATCCAGATGAACGATACTCACCCGACAGTTGCAGTTCCAGAATTAATGCGTCTCCTCATCGACGTAGAAGGATTAAGCTGGGAGGATGCATGGGAAGTTACAAGTAAGACTTGTGCTTATACAAACCATACAATCATGGCAGAGGCACTTGAGAAATGGCCAATCGACCTGTTCTCTAAACTGCTTCCACGTATTTACCAGATTGTACAGGAGATCGATCGTCGTTTCCTGATTAAGGTTCGCGAAATGTATCCGGGAAATGAAGAGAAAGTCCGCAAAATGGCAATCCTTATGAACGGACAGGTTCGTATGGCTAACATGGCAATCGTTGCAGGATTCTCTGTAAATGGTGTTGCACAGCTTCATACAGAGATCCTTGAGAAACAGGAACTGAAAGATTTCTATCAGATGATGCCTGAGAAATTCAACAATAAGACAAATGGAATCACACAGAGACGTTTCCTCGCACATGGAAACCCACTTCTTGCGGATTGGATCACAGATAAGATCGGTGATGGATGGATCACAGATCTGTCTCAGATTGCAAAGCTGAAACCACTTGTTGAAGACGAAGACGCAAGACGTGAATTTATGGAAATTAAATACCAGAATAAAGTTCGCCTTGCGAAATATATCAAAGAGCATAACGGAATCGATGTAGATCCTCGCTCTATCTTTGACATTCAGGTAAAACGTCTGCATGAGTACAAACGTCAGCTGTTAAATATCCTGCATATCATGTATCTGTACAATCAGATCAAAGAGCATCCGGAGATGTCCTTCTACCCAAGAACATTTATCTTCGGAGCAAAGGCAGCAGCAGGATACCTTCGTGCGAAAGAGACAATCAAACTGATCAACTCCGTAGCAGATGTTGTAAATAACGACAGAAGCATCAACGGAAAGCTGAAAGTTGTATTTATCGAAGACTACAGAGTATCCAATGCAGAGATTCTTTTCGCAGCGGCAGATGTCAGCGAACAGATTTCAACAGCTTCCAAAGAGGCATCCGGTACAGGTAACATGAAGTTCATGTTGAACGGTGCACCGACACTCGGAACAATGGACGGAGCAAATGTAGAGATCGTTCATGAAGTCGGAGAAGAGAATGCATTTATCTTCGGTCTGAGTTCACAGGAAGTAATCAATTACGAGAACAATGGCGGTTACAACCCAACAGATGTTTACTTTAATGATTGGGAGATCAAACGTGTCGTAGATCAGCTGATGGATGGAACATATTCTAACGGCGATCACAACATGTATATCAATCTGTATAACTCACTGCTGAATACACAGTGTACAGACAAAGCAGATACTTACTTCATTCTGAAAGACTTCCGTTCTTATGCAGATGCACAGAAGAGAGTAGAAGAAGCTTATAGAGATCAGCAGAGATGGTCTAAGATGGCAATGATGAACACAGCATGCAGCGGTAAGTTCACATCTGACAGAACAATCGAAGAGTATGTTCGTGATATCTGGCATCTGGAGAAGGTTGAAGTTCCATCAGGACAGGACCTTTTCGAATAAGCAATTACACGGAGAATGAAACCAGATAAGTTCTAAAATAGGACAGCCTTCCATACAATAGAGTATGGAGGGCTGTTTTTATGCGTGATACAATTAGAAATAAAATAAAGTTATTTTTTGCATTTCTTATCATACTGTTTTTACTTCCTTACATCATTTCTGTTTTTATAAACGGAAAGAATGCGGTGCAGGGAGCTGACAGCGATAATGCATCTGTGTATCTCGCAGGAATACTCGCAGGAGAAACAGATGGAGGATATGAAATAGAAGCATTGAAGGCACAGGCGGTTGTTCTACGTACAGAGTTGTACAGAACAGAGAAAGAAAAGCAAACTATTTTGGATAAATGTCTGACGCAGACTCAGATGAAGAAAAAGTGGGGGCCAAAATACGAAGAGAATTTGAAAAAATGTCAACAGGCAGCACAGGAAACAAAAGGAATTGTATTGTGGTATCATGAGACCTTTGCATGGGCACCGTTTCATCAATCCAGTAATGGAAAGACCAGAGACGTGCAGGAGGTACTTGGGAATGCAGATTATCCGTACATCACAGCAAAAGAATGTCCGCTTGACAAGGCGGCAGAAGATGAAATTCAGGTACATTTGATAGAATATAAAGAGATACAAAAGAGATGTAGAGAATTCCTTGTGGCAGAGGAACAGAAAAAAGCGGAAAATGGTTATGGATATGAAGATTTTGAAATTCAGGAATGGGATTCTTCCGGTTATGTCCGAAAAATGAGGATTGGAGAGACGATATGTACAGGAGATCAGTTCCGTGATGCACTGAAACTTCCTTCGAGTTCATTTTCTTTTTATGAAAGTCCACACGGGTTGAAGATTGCAACGGTTGGAAAAGGGCACGGATTCGGAATGAGTCAGTGGACTGCACAGGAAATGGCAAAGGATGGGAAAAATTATGAAGAGATCCTGCAATATTTTTATGAAGGAACAGAACTACACCACATAGATGAATAAGATCGATCATTTCAGGCAATGCTATAGCCAGAGGTGATGATTATGAATAAAAATGAAAGACCGGCCTTTTTGAAAGGAAAGGGAGCTGCAGTTGGCGCAGTACTTTGTTTTGTTGCGGTAATTACAATGGTTGGGAGCTACACATACAATCATTACAAAAAAGATATGGAGCAGCAGATCAAAGATGCGCAAACAACAGCAGAACAGCTTACAGAAGATGATAGTACATTGGCGAATACAGATGATATTCTTCCTACAGACACAGATTCAGAAGAGGATAATGCAGAAAACCAGGAATCCCAAAAGGATGTTCAGCAAGAGAATGAAAACAGTATGGAGAATGGAAATACATCCACAGAGGAAATTCAAAGCACGGCATCTTCAAATACACAGAATGTGTGGTTTACTCAGGAAAGTACACTTGCCTGGCCGGCAAGCGGAGCAACACTTTTGAGTTTTAGTATGGATCATACAGTATATTTTCCAACATTGGAGCAGTATAAATATAATCCTGCACTGATTATTGGTGGAACGCAGGGAGAAGTAATCCACGCAGCGGCAGCAGGAGTTGTAGAGAGTATTGAACAGACTGCCCAGACAGGAACTACCGTGACACTTGATATGGGAAATGGGTATACTGCGGTTTATGGCCAACTGGATGAAGTGGCGGCAGCAGTTGGAGATTATATTGCAGCCGGAGAGGAAGTGGGAACACTGAATTCACCGACGAAATATTATAGTGTCGAAGGACCAAATTTATATTTTGAAATTATGAAAGACGGGGCGCCGGTTGACCCAATGAATTTTATGGAGTAAAGTTGTATTTGTTTGGATAAAATGAAGGAATCAAAAGTTTGATTACGGGTGCAGGATCAATACTATATTGTATGGGATAGTTACTGTTCACTCCCGTGTCAATCACTCCGCTGATTGCACGGAGGATGCGTGTTTTGACTTGAATGCATCTCGCTCCATCGCCAAAGGCGATTTAAAATGGCGAGATGCGTTGCTGGTCGCACATCGTGTGAACAGTAACATCGGATACAGGAAAAGTTTTCTTGATAATATACTATGATGTGAGTGTCAAAAGTAAATTTTGCCACTTACATCATAGTTTTGGTCTTGGATAAGAGATTCATGATATAATAAATAGCAAGCATCGAAAGAGTAATGCGGGAGATAGCAGAGGTGAGTTTTTGAATTATACATATATGCTAAAATGTAGTGACGGAACGTTATACACGGGCTGGACAAATGATCTGGAAAAACGTGTGGAGGCGCACAATTCCGGGAAAGGTGCGAAATATACGAAGGCACGCAGGCCAGTTGAATTGGCTTATTATGAGGAATTTGAGACAAAAGAACAGGCAATGAAGCGGGAATATGCAATTAAGCAGTTAGGGAGAAAAGAGAAACAGGAACTCATTGCCGGCAAAAAAGTTAAATTATCAGATGAAAGAAAAGAGAAAGAAGATTAAAAAACCTGCCCATCGGGAATGTAACATTTCCCGATGGGCAGGTTTATCACAGCAGAAGCAATCGCATCTGCTGATAAGGTTTGTTTAGCCGAAGTATCTCTTAAGCAGTCCTTCGAATGCTTTTCCGTGTCTTGCTTCATCGCGAGCCATCTCGTGTACTGTGTCGTGGATTGCATCCAGGTTAGCAGCTTTCGCTCTCTTTGCAAGATCGAATTTACCTTCTGTAGCACCGTGCTCAGCATCAACTCTCATCTCAAGGTTTTTCTTTGTGCTGTCTGTTACAACTTCACCAAGAAGTTCAGCGAATTTTGCAGCATGCTCTGCTTCTTCGTAAGCAGCTTTTTCCCAGTAAAGTCCGATTTCCGGATATCCTTCTCTGTGAGCAACTCTTGCCATTGCAAGGTACATTCCTACTTCAGAGCACTCTCCTGCGAAGTTTGCACGAAGATCTGCAAGAATATCTTCGCTGACACCCTGTGCAACACCTACAACGTGTTCAGCAGCCCATACTTTGTCTCCTTCCTGCTCTTTGAACTTAGAAGCTGGTGCGTGACAGACTGGACATTCAGCCGGTGCAGCATCTCCTTCGTGAACATAACCACATACTGTACATACAAATTTTTTCATAATGATAATCTCCTTTTTCTTATTAATTTTTTTTATAACTTAAGACTTTCTAATGCAGTCACTGCATTCCCCATAAAACAAAGTGGAACTTGAAGTGATGATTCCATCAAAATTCTCCCCGGCCAGCCGGTTCACTTCTTCAATACTCTTCATATCCAGTTCCAGATCCAGTAACCGTCCACAGCTTGTACAGAGAAAATGATTGTGCGGAATAACATTTCCGTCAAATCGATCTCCGCCGTCAGGTGTTGGGATCTTGATCGCTTCGCCGATATCTGTCAGCAGATTCAAATTCCGGTAAACAGTACCAAGACTGATATTAGGAAAATCCTCTTTAACATGCAGATAAACAGTGTCGGCAGTGGGATGCTCTTTTGTTGAAGCGAGATAATGCTTGATAGCTTCTCGCTGTCGGCTATATTTAATTGCAGCCATAGATTCACCTCTTTCTGAAATTGAATCAATAACAGTAACGATTACTGTAATTAGAATATAACTTATATTTAAAAATTGTCAATAGGAAAAAAATAAGTTTTTTTTATTTCTCCTGACAAAATATTACAAAATAATTAACAAAATGGACGTTGAGATTTAATAAAAAAGGGGAATAATTACAAATGGTGGAGGGCGATAATTATGAAAAAACTATTAAAACAGTTGACATATCTATGGTTGATTGATAAAATTACGGCGTAACAAAAATTAACAATTATGTAACAATTAAAACTTCCCACAAAAGATAAGGCTGGAAATAAAGGAGGTTTTATATGAGTAACATGCGGATGAAGCATAAGCTTATCATGTCAATGATGGCAGGGATGATCATAATTCCGGGGAGTGTAGTCAGAACACAGGCGGCAGAAACTGATGACAGTGAGAAGAGTCTGGTTCCGGTTACAGGAATTGAAAACATTTTGGAAGCATCATATCAGACAGAAATAAAGAACAATATCAATCTGTATCTGGTGCCGACAGAAGAGGGAGAGTATTTGAATATAGCGTTTTCTAATACGGGGGATTATACCTATATTAGAAGCGAAGCAGATGAAAACAGTGAATGGGTTGGAAAATTATATTCTGATTCAGCGGCAGTTGTGTTGGAATATTTGGATGGATGGACAAAGATTCGGTCGGGAAATGCAGAGGGGTATGTTCCGACCGAAACATTGTTCACAGGAGAAGAAGCCCGTTCGAGGTCAGATGAGTATACAAATGAGAATGTTACAGTCACAGCAGATTGTCTGAATGTCAGAGAAGGACATGGGACAGATACTACCGTATTAACCCAGATCGGTCAGGGAGAAGAATATCTTGTGACAGCAGATCCTGTAGATGGCTGGTATCCGATACAGGTCGGTGAAGTTAATGGCTGGGTGTGCGGTGATTATGTTATAGAGGAAAGTTCTTATTCTTACGGGGAGACAAAAGAGGAAGAACAAAAACGAATGGAAGCAGAAGAAGCTGCGGCTGCGGAGGCGGAAGCAGAAGCCCAGGCTGCAGAAGCGGCGGCTCAGTCAGTTGCGTCAGGGCAGGAAGTTATTGATTATGCCTGTCAGTTTATTGGGAATCCATATGTGTGGGGCGGTACAAGTTTAACAGATGGGGCGGATTGTTCAGGATTTGTCCAGTCCGTGTATGCACATTTTGGTATAAGCCTTCCACGAACTTCTTATGAACAGCGAAGTGCAGGATATGAAGTGAGTTATGAAGACGCACAGCCGGGGGATCTTATCTTATATGAAGGACATGTTGGTTTATATATAGGAAATGATCAGATCGTAAATGCAATGAATGAAGCTCAGGGAATTGGTATCAGCAGTGCAACGTATACAAATATCGTGGCTGTCAGACGGATTTATTAAAGAATAATAGAAAGAAAACAATGCATTGTCCAGAATATGTGTGGGAAATGAAAGATTTGACTGTAAATTCTAAAATCGATATTTTTCAAGAAAAATATGTGGATAGTCAAAATGCACAAAATATGACAAGAATATTCAAAATAGCAAAAAAATAAAAAAAAGTAGTTTTCAACTTATCAACATTGAAAAATCGAAAAAATGAGGAAAAATAAAAGATTCCCTGAAAGTTATCCACATTATCAACAAAGAAAGATGTGAATAGTGTGGATAACTTTTGGAAATAAAAAGAACATTCGTTTTGGTCATTGTTATGAAAATGACGATTTGTCGAAAAAAAAAAGAAAACTGATTGACTTTTGAGTAGTGTGATAAACGGAAAAAGTTGCGTGAAAAATTCAGAAAATTTTATAGAATGATAATGAAAATAAGGTTGCTAAATCATAGATCAGGGATTATAATAAAAATTACTGTTCAAGGGTGACAGAAATTAATTGAAAATAGAAATATGTAAGGAGGAAACAGTGATGGCAATTTCTAAAAGCACAACAATTGGCGAACTTCTGGTAACATTTCCAGAGTCAGCTCCGATTTTGATGGAGATTGGTATGCATTGTCTTGGATGCCCGTCATCTCAGATGGAGTCTCTTGAGGAAGCAGCTATGGTTCATGGAATTGATGCAGATCTGCTTGTAGAGAAGATCAATGCAGCAATGGCAGCCGTTGGTAAATAATTAAGAGAAAAGATATACAAGAAGCTGTTGTGCTCTCAAAAAAGAGAGTATGGCAGCTTTTTAGTATCGTTAAAAGTTTTTGTGGATAACAAGTGAAAAAGACGGCCTGAAGTGTGGGAAAAGTTATTCCCATAATTCCAGACCGTCTTTTTTATTCGTTGTTTAAATTGTGGATAACTTCTGAATTGCGTCTGCGGAAACAATGATTTTGCAATGCTCCTCCAGAAATGCAAGAACAGAAGAATCTCCCTTCTCAGGGGAACTGTACTCCGAAAGCATATTACATACTTTATTAAATTCCTGATCTGCACCATCAGCAGGTGCCAGCGCAAGGATAAAGGTATTATTATTCTCATCGTCCTTATATAGTGTATTTGCACCTGTATAGAACGGAGCAAGCAGGCGGGAAGCCTCAATTACGGAATCTAACGTGTCGAAGGAGAACAGGCGGACCGGAAATGTCGGTACTGTTTCTTTAGGTTCCGGATCTTTTGCTTCGGAAGCAACTTCTTTCACTTTGTTAAGCAGATCAAAGAATTCATCTGCGCCCTGAAGCTTTTCAAGAACATTGCTGTTCGGTGTATCAGAATCTCCGGCAGGTGTAAACTTGGAAAAACGTGTATCAAGTTCTTCCGGATCCTCCACCTTTGTTATGATTAAGGTGATAGAGTCTGAAGAAGAAGGAATTGCTTCTATCATCAGAGGAAGGTCATCTGTCTCGAATCCAAAGTCGAAAGATGCCTGCTGCATCATATCTCGAAATAGTGATTTTGCTTTCTCGGTACCATAAGCCAGTTCGCTGATCTTGAGATTGCGGGCTGCAAGATCGGCATGTGTCAAAGTACAACGAATCTGATTGTCATTGATTTTTTCAATTTTCATATGATCACATCCTTATGTCTTATGATATTAAGATAATCTGTGGATTAAGAACTGTTCATTATGTTCATAACTAGATATATCTTTTCATCGTTTAGTATAAACAAAAAAAGAAAAGATGTAAAGGAAAACGAAAATTGTTTATAACTATTTTAGGTTATCAACAAATCCCACCCACTTATCAACAATAAACACATTGAAATTCCAAAAGGCTGCTCATATAATGGCACTTACAGAAGACACACCATTTGATAAAACAGAATGTTAAGAAAGGAGGCACTGAAAGCATTTCTGATTTTCAAAAAAAATTCAATTCCCTGAAATCAAGGGAAAATTCACAATAATTATGAGAAGGAGACCCTCCGAAGATCAGGGTTGTCTTCTTGTCCGTCACTTGTTCTACAGTATGTCACAGATACCTTTTATGGTCGAAGATGGCGGACAACGTTTTATCAGGATCCCAGGAGAGAAGGAGTACATACGATATGAGAACGGAAGATGGATATAAGGAATTATATGCGGAACTAAGAGGTTATGAAGAAAAAGGAGTGGACATAGTTATGGATGGATATCCGATGAGTCCATTGCAGATTGTGACAGCATATATGGCCAGAGAAGAAGGTACTTATATGAGAGATTATGTGATTGATCCAGAAGGAAGGATAGAATCATTGGTTTTTACAGATGTGAATCATAACAGACAGGCAGAGATTACCCCTTGAACTGCCGGACAGAAGTATATTTGTAAGCTGTTATAATTGATAGAAGATGGACAGACATTTAAGGTGTAACAACTTTTTGATATGTACAATTGTTGTAGATGCAATTTGTTAATGACGCAAGATGAAAATATGATATAATGAATTCCAGAATCATTATTTTATCCAGAGATGTGGAGATATTAGAAATACACACAGCAGAGCGTAAGGAACTGTTTGTGTAAGAAAGCGCCAGAGATATAAAAATTGCAATCAGGAGGGTTGGCATGGACAAAAGAAAAGGCAGTACCCATGCGCGAAGCAGGGGAAGAGTAGAAGGACAATCTGGACATCCGGGGAGTTCCCGGAGAAAGGGAAGACCAATGACAACAGGTAGAGGCAGAAATGGAAGGTCAGGAACACGACATGCGAAGAAAGTGAATAGAGCGCGGAAAAGACGTAACAAAATTCTTTTCGTAATGATCATCATATTATTGATCATGATTTTGGCAGCAGGCGCAGTTTTCTTTAAGAGATACGGTTCATCAAATGAGGAAGCCGATAAAGAACAATATTATGGAATAGAAAACAGTGATGATCTGGCATTGATCATTAATAATGAAGTAGTGAAAAAAGAAGAGAGTTCCGCGGAATCTTCTTCCGATTCTTCTACAGATAGTGTTATACCGGGTAAGGTTTTTGATGGACAATATTATGTAGCATATCAGGTTCTTCGTGATAAGATAAACAGCAGATTTTACTGGGATGCGAACGAACGGGTGCTTCTATATACCTTGCCGGATGGAAATGTTTCTGTAAGTGAGAACAGCAGTGAATATACAGCAGTGAACGAAACAAAAAGTGAAGATTATGTAATTCTTAAGACGGATGGAGATATCGCATATATCGCACTTCCGTTCATACAAGAGTATACGAATATGGAATATTCTGTGGAACAGGAACCAAACAGAGCAATTATCACATCAAAGTGGGGCGAGATCGAGACAGCAGAAGTGAAGAAAGACACACAGGTTCGTTATCTTGGTGGCGTTAAGAGTCCGATACTGACAGAAGTTAAAAAATCGGACAAGGTGACAGTGCTTGAAGACGAAGATGACTGGATGAAAGTTGCCACAGCGGATGGTTATGTAGGATATATTAAGACCAAATTTTTAAAGAACCAGAAAAAAGAAAAAACATCCAGAGATTTTACGGAACCGGTTTATTCAGACATGACAGAAGATCATTCGATCAATATGGCATGGCATAATGTGACGAATGCGGCAGCGAATAATGCGGTTCAGCAGGTACTTGCATCAACCAGTGGACTTACGACGATCGCACCAACCTGGTTTAGTCTTGCGGATACGGAAGGTAATATCAGTTCAATTGCAGATGCGGACTATGTGAATTATGCACATACGGCAGGACTGGAAGTGTGGGCTGTATTCCGGGATTTTCATGGTGGAACGAATTCCTATGATGAGACCTATGAGACATTGCGTTATACATCAAAAAGAGCAAAACTGGAAGATCAGGTTGTAGCTGCGGCAGTGGCAGCAGGAGTGGATGGAATTAATTTAGACTTTGAATTGATTTCTTCCAAGTGTGGTGTGCATTACGTGCAGCTTGTGAGAGAGCTGTCTGTGAAGTGCCACCAGAATAATCTTGTATTTTCAGTTGATAATTATGTGCCACAGTCATACAATTCACATTATGATCTTAAAGAGCAGGGGATTGTGGCAGATTACGTGGTGATTATGGCTTATGATGAACATACAGAAGGATCCTATGAAGCGGGATCAGTGGCATCGATCAGCTATTTGCAGGATGGAATAGAAAAAACATTGAAAAAGGTATCAGCTGATAAAGTAATTGCCGGAATTCCATTTTTTACCAGATTATGGTTTGAGACAGCAAAGAGCCCGGAGCAACTTTCGGAAGAAGCTGGTACAGAAGCAGCATCTTATCCGAATAAAGTATCAAGTAAGGCACTGGGAATGGAAGAAGCGGCGCAGAGTGTTGTGAATGCGGGAGCAACAGCACAGTGGGATGAAAAGACACAGCAAAACTATGCAAAATGGTCTGCGGATGGCGGAACCTACCGTATCTGGCTTGAAGATGCTCAATCATTGGAAGCAAAGCTGAAGGTGATACAGGGAAGTAAACTGGCAGGTGTGGCAGAATGGAGCCTGGGAAGAGAAGAAAGCAGTGTATGGAAGCTCATTTCTCAGTATGTAAATTAAATAAAAGATAAGTTAAAAAACGGCTTCTCATTGCATATAGATAGAATATGTGAAGGGAGGTCGTTTTTTTGCAAAGAAAAATCAGGTTGATGATAGGGATTCTGATTATGACAGGGCTTATCGCAGGTTGTTGGAAAGTTTCGAAAAACTTACAGAAAGAATTAAAAGAAGAAATGGAGACAATCGGAGAAGCAGAAAAGTCAGACAGGATAGTTGTTTTAGATGCAGGACATGGTGGTACTGATTCGGGGAAGGTCGGAATCAATGGAGTGAAAGAAAAAGATATCAATTTAACGATTACGAATTCTGTAAAGAAAATTTTGGAAAAAGAAAATATACAGGTAATCATGACCAGAGAAACAGATGAACAGCTTGCACAAAGTAAAGTAGAAGATTTGAAATACAGAGTAAAGATTATGAATGAAGTTTCTCCTGTATTAGCAGTCAGTATACATCAGAACAGTTATCATGAAGAAAATGTTTTCGGTGCGCAGGTCTTCTACTATCAGACATCGACGGAAGGAGAAAAGGCTGCAGGGATAATACAGGACGCTTTACAAAAGGTAAATCCGGATAATACCAAAAAGATAAAAGCAAATAATACATATTATATATTAAAAAAGACGGAAGTACCTACAGTGATCGTAGAATGTGGTTTTTTGAGTAACTATAAAGAAGCACAGAAGCTGGTTACGGAAGATTATCAGAAATCAGTAGCAGAAGCAGTGGCAGAAGGAATTTTATCTTATATAAAAGAAAATGAATAGCAGAAGAGAAACAGTTTTTTTTTAGAACAAATAATGATATAATAAAATTTATGGAAACGATTATTAGAAAAATAGATAAAAACCAAATAAACCAGGATGTAATAGAAGAAGCGGGAAATGTATTAAAACAAGGAGGTCTTGTTGCATTTCCTACGGAGACGGTTTACGGACTTGGGGCGGACGCATTAAAAGAGGAGGCGGCAAAGAAAACATATGCAGCAAAAGGACGTCCATCAGATAATCCGTTGATTGTTCATATTGCAGACTATGAGGATCTGAAAAAAGTGGCGGTGAATATTCCACCGGAGACAGATGCACTGGCAGCACATTTTTGGCCAGGTCCGCTGACGATGATATTTGAAAAAAGTGAGAGTGTACCTTACGGGACAACCGGAGGATTAGATACGGTTGCGGTTCGTATGCCAAGTGATCCAATTGCAGCGGCATTGATCCGGGCGGCAGGTGGATTTGTTTCAGCACCGAGTGCGAATACATCCGGGCGTCCGAGTCCGACGACAGCAGAGCATGTGCGGGTGGATCTGGAAGGTAAGATTGATATGATCCTGGATGGAGGTGCGGTAGATATCGGATTGGAATCCACAATTCTTGACATGACGGTAGAGCCGCCGATGATTTTACGTCCGGGTGCAATTACAGCGGATATGTTTGAGGAGGTAATCGGACCGGTCGGTGTTGATGAGACATTGGTTAACAGTGAAAGCAAGCAGGCGCCGAAAGCTCCGGGAATGAAGTACCGACATTATGCACCGAAGGCGAAAATGATGATTGTGGAAGGAAATATAAGAGAAGAGATTCTTGCAATTCGTCAGCTTGCCTATGCCGCGCACAGGGAAGGGAAGGAAGTCGGAATCATTGCAACGGGGGAAACAGTTCAGTTCTATAATTATGGGATTGTGAAGAATATAGGAACCCGTGAGAATGAGAATACTATTGCAAGAAACCTTTATCGAGTGCTTCGCGAATTCGATGAAGAAGACGTTGATCTGATTTATAGTGAATCTTTTGCTATGAACGGAATAGGAAAGGCGATTATGAATCGTCTTGAAAAGGCGGCAGGACATATGCACCTGCAGGCAACAGAGATCACAAAGAAGCAGAAGTATCGCAGAGTGATTTTTGTCAGCGAGGCAGATTCGGCAGTAGGACCAATGGCGGCAGAATTACTATGTCACCAGGATCTTGAGCAAGAGTATATTATTGAATCCGGCGGACTGGTTGTGCTTTTCCCTGAACCGGTAAACCAGAAGGCAGAGGCAATTATGAAGAGCGCGCAGATGACGTTGGAAAATCATGTGTCAAAGCAGTTTGATGGCAGCAATCTACAAGGAGATACACTTGTATTGACATTGAATGAGACAATTAAGAACAAAGTTCTTTCGGATTATGAAAACGTAAAAAATGTATATACAATAAATGAATTTGTCGGAGTATCAGAAGAACTTCCAAATCCTTATGGAAAGCCCCTGACAGCGTATGGAGAATGTTTTGAGATACTCACAGGGCTTATAGATAAACTTGCAGACAAACTGAATTCATATGCAAAAGGAGAAGAATAATGTCGGATAAAAGAACAGATTATTTATCGTGGGATGAATATTTTATGGGCGTGGCAATGCTTTCCGGAATGCGATCAAAAGATCCGAATACACAGGTTGGCTGTTGTATCGTAAGTCAGGATAACAAGATTCTTTCCATGGGATATAATGGTCTTCCGATGGGATGTTCTGATGATGAATTTCCATGGGCGCGCGAAGGCGAAGATCCGTTAGAGACAAAATATGTATATACAACACATAGTGAATTGAATGCAATTCTGAATTATAATGGCGGAAGTCTTGCGGGAGCAAAACTTTACGTATCTCTTTTTCCATGCAATGAATGCGCAAAAGCAATTATTCAGGCAGGAATTAAAGAAGTTATTTATGATTGTGACAAATACGCGGATACAACGGGAGTGAAAGCATCAAAACGAATGATGGATGCAGCAGGAGTGAGATATCACCAGTACCATCGAACAGGCAGAAAAATTGAATTTGAGATATAAAAAATACAGGTACGCTTGCATTGCGCTTGCGTACCTGTTTCAAAGAAGAGGGAGATAGAAGAAATGATTCGGACAATACGTGTAGAAGAAATAACAAAAAACATCAAAGAAATGTGCATTGAAGCAAATCATTTTCTGTCACCAGATATGGCAGAGGCAATGAAATGTGCCGAAAAGAATGAGGAAGCACCACTTGGAAAACAGATATTGGAACAGTTGCAAGAGAACTTGAAGATTGCAGGAGAGGATATGATTCCGATTTGTCAGGATACAGGAATGGCAGTAGTGTTTCTTGAGATTGGTCAGGATGTTCATCTTGAAGGAGGAGCATTGGAAGATGCGGTAAATGAAGGTGTACGTCAAGGTTATGTAGAAGGTTATCTTCGTAAATCAGTCGTTGGAGATCCGTTGATCCGTGAGAATACAAAGGATAACACGCCGGCAGTTTTGCATACAAGAATTGTAGATGGAGACCAGGTAAAGATAAAAGTAGCACCGAAAGGTTTCGGAAGCGAGAATATGAGTCGTGTATTTATGCTGAAACCGGCAGAAGGAATTGAAGGTGTAAAAGATGCGGTTCTTACTGCGGTAAAAGATGCCGGACCGAATGCGTGCCCGCCAATGGTGGTTGGTGTTGGAATTGGTGGTACATTTGAAAAATGCGCTTTGATGGCCAAAGAAGCTCTGACACGTGAAGTCGGATCACATTCAGAAATTGAATACGTAAAAGAGTTGGAAGAAGAACTCCTTACAAAAATAAATAACCTTGGTATCGGACCTGGTGGACTTGGAGGGACAACAACAGCACTTGCGGTGAATATTAATACTTATCCAACACATATCACGGGACTTCCGGTGGCGGTTAATATTTGCTGTCATGTAAATCGTCATGTGATTCGTACAATTTAATTCAACAGGCTAAGTGAAAGAGGAAAGTGAAATGGACAAGCATATAACAGTACCAATGAAGAAAGAGACCGTGGCAACACTGAAGGCAGGAGATTATGTTTATCTTACAGGAATGGTCTATACAGCAAGAGATGCAGCGCATAAAAGAATGTATGAGATTTTACAGGAAGGCGGGGAACTTCCAATTGATATTCAAGGTCAGGTGATTTATTACATGGGACCATCACCGGCAAGAGAAGGACGCCCAATTGGCTCGGCAGGACCGACGACAGCAAGCAGAATGGATAAATACGCACCTCAGCTCCTGGATCTTGGGCTTGGTGCTATGATAGGAAAAGGAAAAAGAAATCAAGCGGTAATTGATGCAATTGTACGCAATGGTTCAGTATATTTTGCGGCTGTTGGTGGAGCGGGGGCTCTTCTTTCAAAATGTATCACATCTTCAGAAGTGGTAGCGTATGACGATCTTGGAACAGAAGCGATCAGAAAACTGACAGTTGAAAATTTTCCGGTGATTGTAGTAATAGATAAAGATGGGAATAATCTTTATGAAACAGCAATTAAGGATTATTGCAGAATGGAGGAGAATGCATGAGAAGAATTCTACTGATGGTATTGCGGAATCTTTTGATCGTGCCGGGGGGATGGATTAAACTCTGCTATCGGGCTTCACATGTGGATAAATATACAGAAGAAGATAATTATGAATTTTTGCGTTGGATTGTTTTTCGTGCAAATAAAGGCGGAAATGTAACAATCGATGTACATGGACAGGAGAATATTCCAAAGCAGGATGGATTTATGTTTTTTCCAAATCATCAAGGTTTGTATGATGTATTGGCAATTGTTGAAGCGTGTACGCACCCTTTTTCTGTTGTAGCTAAAAAAGAAGTGGAAAACGTTCCGTTTTTAAAACAGGTATTTAAAATCATGAAAGCATTTATGATTGATCGTGAGGATGTCCGTCAGGCAATGAAAACTATTACAAGTGTAACAAAAGAAGTTGTATCGGGTAGGAATTATCTTATTTTCCCAGAAGGAACGCGTTCAAAAATGGAAATAATGTCGGTTCTTTTAAAGGGGGAAGCTTTAAAGCAGCAACCAAAGCAAAGTGCCCGATTATTCCGGTGGCACTTGTTGATTCTTTTAAACCGTTTGATACAAACAGTACCCGACCGGTGACGGTGCAGGTGCATTTTCTGAAACCGATGCTTTATGAAGATTATAAAGATATGAAGACCGTGGAAATTGCTGCTGCAGTAGAACAGCAGATCCAGGAAACAATCAATAAGAACCTGACGAAAGAAAAGGTAGAAGAGAAATGCTAAAGGAATGCTTGGATCAAGTTAGAAAAAAAGCCCCAGTGGTGCATAACATAACAAATTATGTAACAGTGAATGATGTTGCGAATGTGATTCTTGCATGTGGTGGCAGTCCAATTATGTCAGATGAGCCGGAAGATGTAGCGGACATTACATCTATATGTGGAGGGCTGAACATTAATTTGGGAACATTACATAAAACGAGTATTGAGGGAATGCTTAAAGCCGGGCATCGCTCTAATGAACTGGGACATCCGGTATTATTGGATCCGGTGGGAGCAGGAGCAAGCAGGTTCAGGACGGAGACGGCATTAAAATTAATAAAAGAGATAAAGTTTTCTGTGATTCGAGGTAATGTTTCAGAAATTAAGACGCTGGCTTATGGAAGCGGAAGTACAAAAGGCGTAGATGCTGATCTTACAGAAGCCGTTAATGAAAGAAATTTGCAACAGAGCATATCATTTATTAAAGGTTTTGCGAAAAAGAAAGAAGCAATTGTTATAATTACAGGAGCAATAGATCTTGTGACAGATGGCGAGAAATGTTATGTAATTAGAAATGGACGTTCAGAAATGGGAAGAATAACTGGCACGGGATGTCAGTTATCCGGTATTACGACCGCTTTTCTGGCAGCAAATCCGAAAAGAAAACTGGAAGCTGCTGTGGCAGCAGTTTGCATGATGGGCGTTGCCGGTGAAATAGCATGGACGAGAATGCAGGAAGGCGATGGTAACGCTACATATAGAAATAGAATTATTGATGCCATCTATAATATGACAGGAGAAAAACTGGAGAAAGGGGCTAAGTATGAGCTTTACTAAGGAACAATTAAGGGAACAGATGTTGCTGTATGCTGTTACGGACAGACATTGGCTGAATGGGCAGACGCTTTATGAACAGGTTGAGGAAGCGCTGAAAGGTGGCGCTACCTTTATTCAGTTACGTGAAAAAGATTTGACAGAAGAAGAGTTTTTAGAAGAGGCAAAAAAGATACAACAGTTATGCAAAAAATACGGAGTTCCGTTCATAATTAATGATAATGTGAAGCTTGCGAAGGAAATTGATGCGGATGGAGTGCATGTTGGGCAAAGTGATATGGAAGCTCTTGATGTAAGAGCGCAGCTGGGAGAAGATAAAATCATAGGCGTCTCTGCACGGACTGTAGAGCAGGCTTTATTAGCCGAAAAGCACGGGGCAGATTATCTGGGGGTTGGAGCGGTGTTTCAAACAGGAACAAAAACAGACGCACGGGAAGTAGAACACAGTGTGTTGAAGGAAATCTGTACTAAAGTTGATATTCCGGTTGTTGCTATAGGAGGAATTACACAAGATAATGTAAAAGAGCTTTCGGGTAGTGGAATTAATGGTGTTGCAGTGATCAGTGCAATCTTTGCCCAAAAGGATATTGAGACAGCAACTGCGAAGTTGAAAAGCTGCGTAGAACAGATAGTTTAAAAATTTGTTAAAAAATGAAAAAAAGTGATTGACAAGATGACAGTGTATTGCTATAATAAATTTCGCACTGTTGGTGCACACAATTGAACAAAGCTATAGATTCTATAGTAGAATTCAGTGTACGGAGAAATACTCAAGAGGCTGAAGAGGCGCCCCTGCTAAGGGTGTAGGTCGGGCGACCGGCGCGAGGGTTCAAATCCCTCTTTCTCCGTTTAACTTAAATCAAAAGAGCGGGACGACAGAAGTCTGGCGACTTCTCCTGATTTTGAAGAAAGTTAAAAATCATGTAAAAAGAAAATAAAAAAACTTCGAAAAAGTTCTTGACTTTCTAAAAAATACATGATAGTATAAATGAGCTGATTCGCTGAAACAAAGCGAAGAGGTAAGAAAAATAAAAAACTTCAAAAAAGTTCTTGACAAAGCGAAATGCTTATGATAAAATAAATGAGCTGTCGCAAATGAACAAAGCGAAGTAAGAACCTTGATAACTGAACAATAGACAACAACAACCCTTGAAAATTTCTTTAAGAGAAGATTTTTAAGAACGGTTTTTAAACAAACCAAAACAACAGTAAAAAGGGAA
>NZ_QTZH01000031.1:0-39759 GCF_003462585.1 Ruminococcus sp. OM04-4AA
AACCGTTCTTAAAAATCTTCTCTTAAAGAAATTTTCAAGGGTTGTTGTTGTCTATTGTTCAGTTATCAAGGTTCTTTGTTTGTGTCGTTCTTTTCAAGCGACAGCTTTTATATTTTATCAAAAGCTTTTGTCTTTGTCAAGAACTTTTTCATTTTTCTTTGTCGCTCTTTTCGAGCTTTCCTTTGCCATCTTACGCGACAGCTTATTTAGGATATCACTTTCAGAACTCTTTGTCAACAACTTTTTTGATTTATTTTTCAATCATTTCATTGATTTTTAAATCTCTAAGTTTCCTTCCGATCAAGAATGTTCCGCCTCCGCGTCTTCTTTTATCTTCCGTTCCTCTGTTGTTTTCTTTGCTGTTCCTCAGCGACGAATGTTATCTTATCACAGCCATTTTTAATTGTCAATGTTTTTTATATATTTCATGCAATTCAGACTATTCTGACAATTCATGTTGAATAGAAAGATTAAACCGCCTTTTCCACAACCAAAGACAGGTATAAGTAGCACACCTTGTGAAATCCATTATTTTTCTGTATAATCAATCTCATCTATTTATTTCACTTATAAAGACACAGGAGACACGATATGTTTCATTATTATATGTTTAACAAACCTTTCGGCTGCGTCACTGCTCGACGTGATAGCCTTTATCCAACCGTTATGGACTATTTCTCAGAATTAAATAATGACAATTTAAATCCGGTTGGGCGATTAGACAGAGAAACAACCGGACTCCTCCTTATTACAGATGACGGAGTTTTCAATCAGAAACTTACGCACCCTTCTTATCATAAAGAGAAGACCTATTATTTTACGGTTCTCGGCGATTTGACCGAAGATCGATGCCGACAATTAGAAAAAGGAATCCTCTTAAAAGGATCCCCTGTTCTTACTTCTCCTGCGAAACTAAAAGTATTTCGTCAGGATATTCTTTCTAATATAATAGATACTTTACATCCGGAAGTACAGAATGCCGTATGTAATAACCTCCCAACTCATCCGGTCACTTACGGAGAGATCACAATCAGAGAAGGGCGTAAGCGTCAGATTCGCCGCATGATGAAAGCGGTTCACTGCTGCGTGATCGAATTGAAACGCATTTCTATAGAAGATATCATTCTCGATGAGACACTTTCTCCTGGGGAATGGAAAGAGATTTTTCCACTATAATAGGAAAAATCTCTTTTATCTTCGGATATATTTTAAATCCAGTTAAAGTCTCCACCCGTAATTGCTAGGCTCAGAAGTGCATCCATCTTCTCAACTTCCTCTTCTCCTGTAATCTTCTCTACCAGCACTGCTGTATCCTCTGCCGCCTCTAAAGTTTCATCTGGTCCAATTTCATAGTCAATATCCATCCCGCAATCCGGACAGGGAATTGTATTCATTGTCTGTAAAGATAAAAATCGACTTCCACATTTTTTACATTCATAATATCCGCACTCTTTTGTGCCATCTGGTACATAATACATATTTTTCTACCTCACTCTCTTTACAAGTATTTTTATCTTATCACTCAAAAAAGAGGACCGCAAGTAACTTATTTCATTACCCATTCCTTGACTTTATCATTCCTAATATCTGTAATCAAAAATCAATTCATTTTTCTTGACAAACCCATCTCTTTTATGCTATATCTACTATAACTCTTTGCACTGCATATAAATCTACAGTACAAACTGAGCAGACCGTGATATCATATCATGGAGTCGGGTCGCAAATGCGACAGTGGAATCTTTCATCCGCGGGACAGTAGTTGCTAATACTGATTCGTGGGTGTTTTTTATTTTAAAATAATTCTTTTATTTCCCCACATATATTTAGTGCCATAGAGCTATCTTTTAATTGTTTTATTAAATTGGAGGTAACACATATGGAAAACAGCACAATGAAAACCGGAAATCCTGTCGCAAATGAAGAAGATTTCCAAAAAGTAGCCAACAAAGTCTCTACTATTACGATTATCGGAAACATCGCACTATCTCTGCTCAAACTTTTTGCCGGAATTGTTGCGCATTCCAATGCGATGATCAGCGATGCTATTCATTCCGCATCAGATGTATTCAGTACATTTGTAGTTATTATCGGAATCAGACTCGCATCAAAAAAACCGGACAAAGAGCATCCTTATGGACATGAACGCCTGGAGTGTGTAGCTGCAATTGTCCTTGCGATTGTTCTTCTCATCACAGGTCTTGGAATCGGAATCGAAGCATTCAAAACGATATTACAGGGAAATTCTGACAACATACAAACGCCTGGTATCTTAGCATTGATTGCCGCTATAATTTCAATCATCAGCAAAGAGGCCATGTACTGGTACACCAGATATCACGCCAAAAGAATCGATTCCAGTGCACTGATGCTGATGCCTGGCATCATCGTTCTGATGCATTTTCTTCCATTGGTGCATTGGTCGGAATCGCCGGTTCAAGACTTGGTTTTCCAATCATGGATTCCATTGCCAGCTTAGTGATTTTTGTATTTATCGTAAAGGCTGCTTCTGATATTTTCAAAGATGCAATCGACAAGATGGTTGACCACTCCTGTGACGAAGAAATGGAGACTCAACTTCGCAACTGCGTAATGCGCAATCCAAACGTTCATAAGATTGATGTACTTCGAACTCGAATTTTTGGAAATAAAATCTACGTTGATGTTGAAATAGCTCTAGACGGATCCATCACGCTTCAGGATGCACATGATGTAGCAGAAAAAGTGCATAACGATATCGAAAAGACTTTTCCTAAAGTAAAGCATATCATGGTTCATGTAAATCCTGCAAAATTATAAGTAACAAGCTTTAGAGAACGAAGCTTTCTCTTTCCATGAAGGAATTCTCGTCAATAACGAGGATTCCTTCAAAATGGATGGATTTCTTCTATAAACTTATATTTTCCCGGTCCATAGCCCTTTACTTTATATAAAATTTCTGCTTTTTTCATTTCATTCATAACATTTGTTGCTTTCCACTTAGAACAATTCAACCATTTCTGAACATCACTCTGTCCGAATGGATTGTCACTTCCAGCTTTATCATACACAAAATTAATGTTGTCTATATTCTTTTCCGTAACTCCTAGATTTGCAAGTTTCTCATAATACATCTTGAATCTTCTTGCTGTTTCTTTCGATATATTGCCTGTTTCTTCTAATGCATTGCCTGTTTTTTCTGATGCATTGCCTGTTTTTTCTGATGCATTGCCTGTTTCCTCTGATACATTGCCTGTTTTTTCTGATGCATTGCCTGTTTTTCCCGTTGTTACTGATTCTTGATAATCAAAAGAATATTTTTCATTTAAAGGAACTATAATTTTAAATATATCTCCTTCAATAAACTCTGGATCTTCTCCTGAATAAAGTCTACTATACTTAAATAGATTCCGTACACCTGATCCCAATTGATCTGCATATCCTATATTTCTGAAAAAATTTGCAATCACCGGATTCTTTGGATTCGGTTCTAATTCTTCTAAAGTAATATTCCCCTGCCTCGTAGCGCGACTGGCATTTTCAACATACATTTTATCTTTTTCAATTACAAATTTTGCTGTATAACTGCTAGAAAATTCCCGATGCATCAAAGTATTGCTAACCATCTCTCTGACAATCGTATTCCGTAAACTCTTATTTATTGTATCATCCAAGAAAAATTTATCCGGCAAGTTCTTTTTACCGAATTCAATCAGCATATTGTAGCTATCTATTAAGTTTGTTTTTATAACTTCACGGTCATCATATCGATCCACATTGATTTTTCTCACAAGTGCATCTGTTGCATAAGTTGGTGCTACATTTAAAATAGTATCATCCTTTCCAAGTAACATAATCGCTGCCAGATTATATCCTTCCGCTCCTGTTGTAATGTCTCTCCCATACAGACCTGCACTTTTAAGCAATTCTTCGTCATTCATATCTGACCACGGATGTTTTCCTCCTGCATGATTCTGTGCCATTATACGTATCTTTGGCAGCAAATCCAATTTCAAATCTTCCATTTTCGCATATGGATAAATTCTTTTTTCTGTAAATGTATTTTGTTTTCGAATATACATGGATGCGATCTGACTTGTAGCTGTCACTTTTACATCTGCATCATCAACACGATCATAAATTACTTTCTTGTAACTGTGCACTTCTGCACTTACCGGAATATGAATGTGAATAATAATCCGATTTTCATCATATTTAATAATCTCAGGTATCAAATATATTGTCGGTGAAAACAACGCCGGATTGCTCATAACCTTTATGAAATTCTTTACCATATCAGAAGCAGCTTTTTTCGGTACTCCCAGCACGGTGCCATCATCTAATACACCAAGAAAAATATCGCCGCCAAATCGATTTAAGAAAGAGCATACTGTTTCATATGTATCCGATTCTATCCCATTTCCGCATCTCTTAAATTCAACTGCCACTGTTTCTCCGATTTTAAGAATATCATTCAATTCTTTTCTATCCATTGAAACCTCCAATTTCCGCGCCAAATGCACGCTGTATTTCTTATATATTACCATAAAACCAACGTTATATTCATTATTTTTAGCTAGTTACAGTTCCTATATGGACTGAATCTGAAAAATACAGTAAAATCAATAATAGATAAACAATATAGAAAAGTTCCTACTTAAAATTCATTTAATCATGTTCTTTAATATATTGAAATACCTTTTTGTCACTCTTTGATTTTTTATACCATCCAATACATACCATTATAATTCCAACAATAATAACCGTAGTTCTTACCGATGAATTCGGTGAAAATAAGCAAGATACAATAATTCCGGTTTCAGCACCTGTAAAAAAATCTACAACAGATTTTTCGTGCTTTATTATCCCCATTACTCTTTCTTTGTCTATAGATTCTACCATTTTTGAATCCTCCTTTAATGTTATTATCCAAAAAATAATGTTAAAAGTAAAGCAATCATCACATTACATTGCGTATATAGTTGCGCAAAGATCACTGTTCACTCCCGTGTCAATCACTCCGCTGATTGACACGGAGGATGCGTGTTTTGACTTGAATGCATCTCGCCCCATCGCCAAAGGCGATTTAAAATGGCGAGATGCGTTGCTGGTCGCACATCGTGTGAACAGTAACACGCAAAGATTCTTTGACAGGTGCTTTTTCTCTCTTTTTGAAACTTTTTACACCATAAATTCATCTAATAAGTATCAATCGGTTGAGATGGAGCTTAAAAACAATTGAAAGAAGGTGGCGTATAAAATGAAATCTCTTGTAAAGCGGGCGCAGAGGGAGATGATCAGGCGTTCGTGGAATTGATAGAAGAAAATAAGCAGGCCATGTATAAAGTAGCGATCGGTATTTTAAAAAACGATTCTGATGCAGCAGATGCAATTCAGGAAAGTATCCTCACTTGCTATGAAAAGCTGAAAGAATTAAAAAAAGCACAGTATTTTAAGACATGGCTACTCAGAATATTGATTAATAATTGTAATCAGATGCTTAGGGAACAGAAGAAAGTAGTCGGTATTGAAGCGTATTATGGGGCAGAAGATATAAAAGGAAAGAAAGCAGAAGAAAAGATTGCAGCACCACTGGGAGCAGCGACAATCAACGAAGACTTTCTAGAGCTGTTAGACCAGATGGAACAGCAATATCGGGTTGTATTGATTTTATATTATGTAGAAGAGATGAGCATCCGGGAAATCAGTCAAATATTGCAGATGAATGAAAATACAGTGAAGACAAGACTTTCCAGAGGGCGAGGAGTATATAAAAAACTCTATCTGAAAGAACACCCGGAATTTCAATTTGAGTAAAGCAAAAATTCAGACAAAAATAGAAAACGTGAGCAGAAAAGGAGGGCTTGAGAATGTCATTTGAAGAGAAAATGAAACAGGATTTGAAAAAAGATTTAGAAATTCCAGAGATTGTAGAGCAAAAGATTCAAGATGCATATAAAGAAATCGGACAAGGAAAGCTTAGAATGAAGAAGCCAGATAACAGGAATCAGAAGAGAAAGAAAGTGTGGACAGCAGCGGCGGCAGCTGTGGCGGTGATCGCTATATCAGGAACGGTTCTTTATTCCAATCCGGTACTGGCGAAGAATATCCCGGTGATCGGAGATGTCTTTGCAAAAATGCAGGAAAACAGGGCGAAGGATCCGTATGCAGGGAAAGATAAGACCGCCTATGAAAAGATTGAAGATCATTCTGTAAATGTGCAGACTCCGGGATCAGAAGCAGAAGATAACGGCGTGACAGTAACGGTATCCGATGCATACTGTGATGGATATGAAATGTATTTTACGATGACAGCTACTACAGACAATGAGCAGATCAATCAGAAGAAATATCTGCTGCCGGATAAAAGTCAAAGAGTGCAGGTTGACGGAGTGGAATGCGGTGCAGAACTTTGTCTGGAAAAAGCGGAGGACGGAAGCTTTGTAGGTCTTGGACACATCAGTGCAGATTTTCTGAAGAAAAAGGAATTTTCAGATCAGTCAACGGTAGACATACAGTTTACCCAGCTCTATGGAAAGGGAGAAAATGAGCTGAGCACAACCAAGTATGTGGAGGGCGAGAATCTGATCAGCGGAGAGTGGAATCTCAAATTCACAGTGAATACGGATGCCAGCAACAACCAGACATATGAAGTAAATGCGGAGAATAATGGATTCAAAGTGAGTAAGATTGTAAAAGTGCCAGCATCCACCTACCTTTATCTTGAGGTGCCGGAAACATATGAAAATGTACAGATGATTATTACGGATGCAGATGGAAATGCACTCGAGAAATTCGGAGGTACTTTTACAGATCCGGAAAATGGAGTGTACCAGATCAAGATGCAGTTTGAGCAGACGGATACAGATCAGATTCATGTGCAGGTTGTAGATATGGATCAGAGTACGAACGATAATCTAGTCATGGTTGCAGAAATGACAGCAGATCTGAATTAAACAATAGTCATCTTCTATAGTAACATGCTATCTTTTCGGGGAATGATAGGATGGTCACAACAGAGTTAGTTCGGTTGTGACCTCTTTTTCTTTTTTATTCATCCTATTTTTTCTTTACCAGTTTATGCTAGAGAAATTAATATCACACTCTTGTAATATACTATATCGTAATTAAATCTTTTGTACCTATCTTATAGCACTTGCTATTTCTCAAATCCAACATTTGTTCCATAACAGCTATTTTTGCATACATAGTATTTGCATTTCTTCGTGGATTGCAATCTTCCTTTTTTATTATTTGTTTCTCACAAGCCGTATAAAAATCAACTATACTCAATGTTTTACTTTTTATTCCTGCCAAATGCATAAAATTATTTTTTCCGTATCTTACTTCATAATAGTCATATACATCTGACTTTTTCTCTCTAAATATGAATAATAAAGTAGTGTCTGCATACTCTGAATATAACTTTTGATTGGTTCCGCACTTGGACATTTCGATGAAACAGAAACCAGAGTGGATAAAAAACTCTGGTGAGTTCATGATGCCTCAAACTGTGAATACACCTATCTTGATATCAGTCCCAAACGTGGAAGTGCAGGCATGGAACAATGCGGTGTTCTCCCGGAATTCAAAGGGATTGCCATGCATGACTGCTGAGCTTCCTACTGGAATTATTCAGATATTCAGCATGCAGTCTGCTGTGCCCATCTTCTCCGTGAATTAACGGGGATTGATGAAAATCATCCTGAAGGTATGAGTGCCCATGATATCAAACTCATGAGTGACAATGACCTTTTGGATATGGACTATTTTCTTCATGAATTTGATGATGATGACGATTTTGGTGAAGAAGGCTTTTATCTTTTCTAACAATCGTCTATTTCCTATGCCTCTTTTTTTATGAAGCATTTTTTTACCTCTGCTTTAAACAAAGGACTTTCCTAATATATAAAAAAAGAGCTTCAGGATCTCGGTGTTACCAAAATCCCAAGCTCTAATAAAATCCAGAATAGAATAGAAAATCTTGAATCTGAACAGGTTGCTACTGTCCGAGAAAAACAGGAATTGCAGAAAAAACAGAAGACACTAGATATCATCCAGCAGAATTTCACAGCACTGCTCAATGCTCCTCAAATATCAAACAACGATATCAATCGTACCGTTGCACCACCACTTCAACATTAATATTAGAAACGTTTTAAACCATATAACACAAGAAAACTGATTCCACCGCAATGGATCAGTTTTCTTTAAATAATGGCTAGTTCATTTTTCTCTTTTTATAGAATCCTATAATCAAACCAAGACTAACAATCGCTATTAAAAACCATGCAACTATATTTGTTGTATCTCCGGTTTTTACCGTATTTATTATTTTCTGAATAGTATTTGGCTTGTCAGGTTTTGAAGGTGCCGGATCCTTTGGCTTATCTGGATTGTTCGATGGTGTTTCTGGTGAAACCCATTCAGCTTTTGGCTCTATCGTTACATTATATTCTACATTCCCATTAATTTCAGATGGAATATTAACAAGGAATGGCGCAGATTCAAATTTATCTGTACCACTTTCCACATTTCCAATCTGTGCGATCAGATAAATTCCTTCATCCAATTCTCCAAAACTCGTGCATCCTGAACTATCTGTTTCTTGTATTAAGCCGGAAATATCATTTCCCTTCGCAAATGCATACAATTGTTTTGCTTGTTTTTCTCTTGCTTCTGCACTGGTATCTTGCAATGATATCCCTGAATCTTTAAAACCATTTTCCAAGACCAGCTCATCATTTTTCATATATTGAATTGGAATTATCGAGAACTTTGCTCCGGAAAGAGTCACTTCTTTATCCGAACTATTTCTCCCCTTGTAAATAATTTGAATGCTTCCTGTTCTGCTTCCTGCTTCAGCATGGATTGTTGAAATATCTATAAAACTACCGACAAGAAAAAGCATAACGAATAAAATAATGTGAATACTTCTTATCTTCTTTCTCACCTTACTTTCCTCCTTTTTCTATCTCGTATACTATAAATTACAGCAATCATCAACCCTATAAAAATTACTATAATTGTTACAATTAGCACTTTAGCAGTAAAAGATAACTCTGGTTTTATATTTGTATCCGGCTCTTGCTTCGTTGCCTCTTCATAAGGTATTCTCTCTCCACGTACTAAAAGTCTGTGTGTATTGATTGCAAATGGTGTACAAGTAACAAGTGTTGCATAATCCTTGCCTGGTTCAATAGATAACCCATCTGTCTCTTCCGGCAAAACCGTTAATATCTGATCAATCTGATATGCCAGTGTTTCATCTAAAACTTTAATGTAAAAAATATCTCCTACTTCCAATTTATCCATATTGGTAAATAGTGTTTTTGTCGGAAGACCTCTATGTCCTGTCAGAACTGTATGTGTACTTTCTCCACCTACAGGAAGAGATGTACCCCAGAAATGTCCGACACCTGTCTGCAGAACTGCTTCACTTGTTCCATGATAGATTGGAAGTTCTATATTAATCTTAGGAATACGGATATATCCCATCATTCCCGAACCATCTACATTTAACAAGCTCTCATAACGAGCATCTATTTCCGTATCTTCTTGCGAAAATGGATCAATCAAATCAATATTTCCCAGCATTTCCTTATTATATGCTCTCGCCTCTTCCAACATCTGCTCTTTTTCTGCCTTACTTAACTTTACACTTTCCTCATCATAATAGGATACAACTTTGGAACCATTCTTTTCGTTCAGATAACTACTAAACGTTGGATATAACAATACAGAGAATGCAACCAAAAGCACGATCAGACGAATAATATCTTTTATTGTTATCTTCTTTTTTTTCTTCTTACTCTTCATTTCATTCTCCCTGTTGTTATACTTGGAATTGCGGTTACCTTCCGTGGAAGATAACCGCCCATTCTTTAAATCTTATCTTATATCTCTGGTAAAACTATTATGCTTCTTTTCTTTTATCACGGATGAAGCTTACTGCTACGCCGAATACAAGAAGAGCTGCGATCACAGCAAATGCAATTGCTCCACGTCCACCAGTGGATGGAAGGAGGGAACCTGTGCTGTTTTCAACTTTGACAATTTTGCCATCTACCGTTCCTTTATCTACAGTAAGAGTCCACTCATTCTCATCCGTAGTAGTGCTCTTTGTGATTGTTACTTTAATAGCTTCTGTCAGCTTATTGTAACCATCTGGAGCCTTTGTCTCTTTCAGATAATAAGTTCCTGCTGCCAGACCATTAATGTGTAAATTGTATCCCTGTCCCTCAATTTTACTTGCAACTGTTACCATATCAGTAATCACACTAGGATCTGTTGATGTCTGATCAGCAGCATAAGAATATTTACCATCAGCTACTTTTGTTACTTTGATAGGTTTGCTTTCATCAATTACACCTGCTGTAGTTGAAGCGTATAAAGTAAAATGTGCACCTGCTAAAATTTCTTCTGTATCTTTTTTAATTTTTAAGATATCTAACGGATAAGTCGGTGTCTTTGCTTCACTCGGTGTTGTAGTTGTTGTTTCACCTGGGTTATTACCATACTCTAAATGAGCACTGTTCTTTTCTGTTACAACTGCGGCTTTATTCACTTTTGCATAATATGTAACGGTGAATTCTTTTCCTTTGTTGTTTGCCTGATTAGTTCTTACCCATTCAGATAAATCAAGGACCATTTGTCTGTTGCCTTCACCGGAAAGTGTTGCTGTTGCAGGTGCTGTGCCTGCATCTGTAACACCTTCTCCGAATGCCACTTTTATATTAACTGTTGTAGCACCTTCTCTAAGAGCTGTTCCTGTTGCATCATTTACAAAATCAAGACCTGTTGTTAATGTATCGTGGATTTTATATACATACTGTTCATATCCTGTTGTATCCGGAATAGAACCTGTTACGGTATATTTCACTACCTGTCCGATACTTACAGTCTCTTTGTCAGCTTTTTTCTCAATGCTTGGTGCTTCTGTTTTTAAGTTTACTGTATTTGTCGTTGAATCTACTGTAACTAAAGAAGACTGAATCTCTTTTCCACCTGTTACATATACTAAGTAGTAACCTGCATCTAAGCCTGTAAATTCATAAGATGCTACCTCTCCCAGTTTTCCAGAATTTGTTGTTGCATCTAATTTAGAATTCTGTGTCAATGCATATGTTGTAAAGTCATTTGCAAATTTCTGTACTGTTTCAGAATCTTTAGCTCCAATGCTAGAAACAGCCGCTGCTAATTCTGCGTCTGTAGATGTTTCTGTAACATCTGGAATTGCTGAAACTGATGTCTTTAATTTAGTTAATACGTTTACCAGTGCTGTTTTATAAGCCGTATTCACTGTATACGCATAGTTCTTTGTTTCTCCACTTGTTGACTCTGTCACATCAAATAATTTGTACAGATTAATTGTCTGACCTTTCAGATCCTGTCCACCTTTTGCATTCACAGTAAGTGTGCATGTTCCTGCTGCTCCTCCTGCGGCAAATGCTGTGACAGACATAGCCATCATCATAATCGCTGCCAGCATTAATGCCATGATTCTTTTCATTCTCTTCATAACAATTGTCTCCTTTTCTTGAGAATTTTTCTTTTATAGTTTTTCTGCTTTTTTATTTTCCTTGCATTTTTTATATCTCATTACGAAATATATCAGGAAAAGCAGAACAGCTATCAGGTAAATCAAATAGCTTCCGTATCCTCCGGTATCCGGAAGACCTGGGAAATGTCTATTAGTTATTGTGAAGGTAAATCCATCTGGCGATTTATCTATCGTTGTTGTATAACCATCCACCTTTGCTTCTGTGATGGAATACGTGTAATAATAAATTTCATCTCCATCTGTCTTGTATGCCGGGAGTTCCTTTATCACCTCCTGCCATTTAGATTTATCGATAGAACCTTCTATTTTGTAACTCTCGTAACCTGGTACTGGTTCTGTCGTTTCATTTCCTGCCTTATCTTTCCAAGTACGTGATATTGTTACCGTAATACTGTTTGGTCTTGAATGATCAAAATTGTTTAAATCTTTCCAAACTTTATTGATCGTCAGCTTGATGTTCTCATCACATGGATCCTGTGACTCGGATGGTTCCGGTGTATCACTATCTCCCGTGTTCAATGTTGTTCTAGTATCTGCCATCAATACTGCCTTTGCTGGTGATTCATAGGCATTAAGATCTGCTTTCACTGAATCACTCTTGCTTGCCAGAACAGCATTCTTTAAAGTCTCAAAGGTCTTTACCGGATTCATGTGTCCTATTGTATAAATATCCCATCCGCTTGCATCATCCTTTTCATGACTGCTGTTCAAGATACTGTTATTCTTTTCAATTTGATCTAATGATTGATCCAGTTTTCTATAAATACGATAATTGTTCTTTTCGCCTTCCACCTTTTCCTGGCTATTGAAGTCATATACCGTATCCAGTTCACTTTTTCCACTAAATGGTCCAACAAGATCTTTTGTTCCCCGAACCACATCACAGTAATACATGTTGTTGTTCTTCAAAAGTCCTTCATCGTTGAATCCAACAAATCCACCACTTCGTCCGTCTTTTGTATCACCGTCATTGTTATTTCCGGCTCCACCGGCATAGACATCATATCCTTGACTGACACCGTAGACATTACTATCTGTGATTTTTGTTCGATTCGCCTTGATCAGACTCACACTGATATTGGATTTGGCATCATTATCATTCAAAAGTCCATTTTCATCGCATGGAAGTTTGATGGATGAATCTCCAATCGTAATAATTGCAAGGTCTGTCTGTTGATTGTTATCCGTTGACTTTTTTGAAAGTCCTACAGAAATATCCAATCCAAGCAGATTTACATGAAGCAGTTTGCCATCATACAGCGCATCCACTTTGATGATTCCAAGATTAATCTTCAGAAGATCGGAATCCTGGATTTTATCCAGATATAGTGCTTTTACAAGTTGATTAACAACTGAGAATATTACATTCACTGCTCCTGAATCCAACTTCAAATCTGCAAGATAAGCGAAACTTGTTCGTCCTGCAAATCCACCGGCTGTTCCACCTGACGCTACCTGTTTCAGTCCAATTTTCTGGTTTGTCTTGTCACCTGCTGTACAATTCGACATTCTTGCAAGATTTGCATATCCGATAAATCCTCCGGCAATCTGCTCATCTCCATTTGTACTCTGCACAGTGTAACCATCATCAGTTCCTGTAACTGCACAGTCATCAATGTGAGAACCAAAAATGTCCATAACTCCAAGAGCTCCACCCAGTAACTGTCCTGTATTGTCTCCAATAACGTCTATCTTGTCTGCCTTAACTACTCCACTCTTTCCAGAATAGCCGACAAATCCTCCGACACTATTTAAACCTCTTACATTACTTAATTCTGTTACTTTACTGTTTTTCACAGAACCATTTAGCAATGAGCCGCCAAAACCCCCGGCTGTTCCACTATAGGTAACCTGATTGTTCTGTCCGGATTTTATCGCTGTGTTTGCGCTGACACTTAAGCCAGCATCCTTACTTCCGCTTACAGTTCCGTAATATACATAGCTTCTAAACGCATCCAGCACATCGGTTCTTCCAAGCTTTAATAATTTATCAAGAAGCGAGGTCTCATTTCCTGCACTGATATTGGCAACTCCGGCCACGTCAGCAACACCAAAGCATCCTCCGGCATATTCACCTGCGACTACGGAACGGATATTCTGTACAGAAACTCCTGCCTCTTTCGTACCCTTCTCACCGAGTACAGTTCCTTCCAGATTTCCGGCAAATCCTCCGGCTGCTTTTGCATAAGAAGTGTTATTACTTCTACTTGCATAAGCACCATTTACGATGATTCCCCAGTCATCCCAGGATTCCACATCCGCATAACGGATAGTTGCGACTGTGGCATTTAATACTTTTATCAAATCTGTCGGTGTACTTAACAGTTTATTCAGAAGCTGGCTAAGTAATCCTTCTCCTGCAGTAGGATCCACTGTTGCTACACTTCCTGGTCTGGAGCTTCCGACAAATCCTCCGACATAGCTTCTTCCGTCAACTCGTCTCAGCTTTGTGACCTTGCAGCGTGCATCATTTTCGCCCCAGATCTGCCCACCGATCAGTTTTCCTACATAACCTCCGGCATAACCACAGGTATCTTTGTCATCTACACCTTCTGACTGGACAATCAGTCCACTCTGATAACCCTCTACCGAAGATTTCTTGATTACTGGCACAAAGACATTAAGTACCTGCAGCATTTGTCCTAATTGCAGATTAAGACCGAGGATATCAACTCCTCCAAGCTTTGCTGCTCCGCCGTTTATCATTTCCCCTGCAAAACCGCCGGCACATCGAAGCCCTTTAATTGTCTTCGCCTGATAAGCCTGTCCATTTGTAATAGTTCCGGTCTGCATTGATCCGACATAGCCACCGGCTGCTCCGCCATTTGCCAGTTTTATTTCATCCCGATAATTTACTCTTCCTGCTACGACATTGTATCCGTAAGCATATTTTCCAATAATCTTATCCAGTTCTTCTTGACTTTTTACTGTTCCATTCGCAGCAAGGTCACTTCCGTAACCACCTTTTTTACCGACAAATTCTACCCAATCATTCCAAGTTTTATAATCCATCAAGGCAAGCGGACCATAAACTGCCGTATTTTCTTCCGTTGGATAGACAACGCTGAGTGCTCCCAGGATGTTATCTACTTTTACCAGTCCCCACAACAAGGACAGGTTTCCGGTACTGGCCGTATCTGCTGACTCCATAAGTCCTGTGAAGCCACCAGCGATTTCTTCTCCGTATACCGAGCGGATTCTTACTGCTTTACAAGTACCTGTTGGTCCGGTATAGTCTTTACCTTTCCATTTCTTTGTATTGTTTCCCCAGATGTGACCACCTTCATTATGTCCTGCATAACCTCCGGCCATACCTCGTTGTACCTGTGTTGTGGAATCAGCATCTGCACGAACTGCACCACCACAAGGAATACAAGTCGTAGAGCTGTTTCTGATCGTCGGTACAAAGTCCTCCGCTAATGATGCCAATGTATCTGACACATTAACAAGACCATCTAAGATACCAGTATCGCCAAGGACATTTGCCACATTTCCTGGCTGCAAGTCTCCCACATAACCACCGGCTGTAATCTGTCCAATGATATATGAGAAGTTATTTGCATTTGAATCCTGAATATGTCCACCAGATATCTTTCCGACGAAACCACCTGCATCACCAAGTATGTCATTTGCGGATGCATCAGATGCTGTATTTTTCCAGGTTGCTTTTACTGCAAAACCTCCAACATCTCCTGTAACATCAGAATGTTCTATTGTAGAAACAACAACATTCAATGCATCCAGCACATTATTGATTCCTATCGATTTGCCAAGTACGCTCAATCCTTTTCCAACAGAAGCTGCGGAACCAATATTCATATATCCGATATATCCACCGGCATATCTTTCACCTGTTACTGCATATGTGCTTTCGTTTTCATCATAATATGTTGGCGCTTCATTGGCTTCTAAATCCTTCGGTGCCTTCACCGTTGTGTGCTTCAGGTTCGTAACATCACAGTAACTTACCTGAACACCGCTTCCGTAACCGATAAATCCTCCAGCACTTCCTGAATTGCTGTCGTCTGTTTTTGTTTTGTTGGCAATGACCGTAAATCCGTTGTCTGACTTAACTCCTGCATACTGCACATATGGAATATAAGCATTAATCAGATTAATCAGATCACCAACTTTAATATCTAAACCATTGATACCACCAAGAATACTGATTCCCTTTGTGGCATCTGCCAGCGCACCAGAGTAAACGTTTCCACCAAAGCCACCAGCATAAGTCTGTCCATTTACATGATCTAAGTTGTATACGGAATAACAGTTTCCTTCTCCTGCATCATGATTGTTGACGGTTCCACTCTGGAAGTTTCCGGCAAAACCACCAGCAGTATCTGCAGTGACTCCTCCTTTATCCACATAAGTAACCGTACACATCGTATACGAAGGAATCAGGTATTTCACTGCACTAAGCAGTCCGTTGACATTTATCAATTTCTTGATATCTGCATCATTTGCTACATCTGCAAGACCACCGGTCTGTGAAGAACCTACAAATCCTCCTGCAAAACCATCTGTATCATTTGCTGTTACTTCTTTTAAATTTTTCACATCGGACTTAATGATCTCACAGCTGTTACTCTTTCCGATGAAACCACCGGCTGTATAATCCACTACTTCGCCGTTGGAATTTGTACCTGTTGCTTGTACAGTCATGCCTCCTGTGATGCCATTTACATGAGCTTCGTTGATTTTAACTCTGACACCTTCTGCCACAGAAAGCAGATTTTCAACTTTCAGCAAGTTGTTCAGTCCTAACAGATTCAAAGTCAGCCCGTTTCCACCTGCCAGATCTCCCGGACCTGCACAACCGGCAAAACCACCTACTCTGTTTTTTGCTGTAACAGATTTTACCTGATTTAATGTTACAGTATCCACATCTCCACCAACAGCCTCGCCAAGCGCTCCGCCGGCATAATTTTCTTTTGCTTCAACTGTATATCCATCATTTACTCCTGTCACAGTTACATGATGCACAGTAAATCCAAGGAAGTTTCCGATTCCAAGCGTATTATTTAAAAGTCCTGTGACATTTGCTGTTGTTACACTTCCGGCAATACCTCCGGCACGATTTTCACTTGCCGTAACTGTTTTTAATCCTGTGAGCACATTATCTCTTTGGGCTACACTGCTCGCATCTCCTCCGCCATGTTTCCAATACGGAAGTTTATTTAAATATTCGGAACTGGATTCTGCAATATAGACGCCATCACCGCCACCAAGAATACCACCAGAATAACTCTTACCAGCCTCAACTGAAACTGATGAACAATCCATATTACATCCCAGGATTGCTGATGGTGCAATTCCTACAAGTGACAAGAGCATACCTGCTTTTTCTGGATCACTCGACAAAAGACCTGTCAACAAGTCTTTCACTGTTGTTAAAAGGCTTGCATCCTTGACTTCTTTATTTCCAAGGTTTGTAATCCATCCAACTGTTGAAATACCACTCACACCACCGGCATAACTTCCGCTTGCTTTAACTGCAATGCTTCCGCTCACTCCGCAATTGACTGCATAGCTGTTTGTCTGTGCTCCTACAATACCACCTTGATAATTTTCACCAGATACTGAGACATTACATCCTGTCAGATTGCAATTTAACAAGATACTCTGTGGCTGCATTACTCGAATAAGTTCAACACCTACATCACTTAACAAACCTCGGATTTCTGCATCTCTGCTGATTCCTGCAAATCCTCCGCCGTATTCTTTTGCCGTTACAGAATAACTACTGTTTTTCACGGAGCAGTCAAAGATTCTTGTTCCTACCTGCTGTCCTACAAAACCACCTGCATAATCTTTATCCGCAGCTCCGATAGTTCCTGCCAGATTCTCTACATGACAGTATTTGATATTTACATTTTTGTATCCAGTAGGGATTAAACTACCAACCGGCAATGCATTGTCCAGAAGAATTGTGATCAAATCTCCAAGCCCAAGTCCCGGAATTGCATTTAACAATGATGATAATGCATTCACCGTTACTCCAAGAGCTTTTGACAATCCGTCATACTCTGTTACACCTTCTGTATAACCGACAAACCCACCAGTACGATCATTAATATTCGAAACACTGACTTTTCCTGTCACATCACAGTTTTCAATGGAAACATCACCCACTAGCCTTCCGGCGAATGCACCTGCTGCATAAATCGTCGGATCCTTTGCTCTTGCATTTAAAAGTGCTGATAATGTATCTTTCAAATTCAGGTTTACGTTTCCAAATGTTAAAACTCCTACTAGTAAATCAACTACACCACCTACAAGCCATCCAAGTCCTGATGTGAGTCCACTTATTATGGTCTGAGTGTTTTTATGTTTATTCGTGTTATTTTGTACATTTACATTTTGTAATTCCAGGTTTGATACGGAAACCGTTCCGGCGCTGACACCAATGTTGTTTACATTCACCTCATTCGTAATTGTTCCAAAAAATCCAATTCCTATATACTTAGAACCATCCATTTCTTCTGTCTGGTTCACATTCACATTAGAAATTACAGGTTTTCCAGTTGCCAAAATAGAATTTCCATCCGTAAGTGTCGCCTGTCCATCTGCTAACTTTGCACCTTTGATGTCCCCCGACACCATAAGCGGTGTCCACAGATCATCTTCTTTATTTGAGTTCACACCATCCTTGGATAAGTCAATATCTCGAAAAATGATGTAATTTGCATTGGATGAATATTTTAAACCACCATATTCTTGCTTTAACTTCATCAGACTCGCTGTTTCATTGTCAGGTAACCCTTGGTCGTTAACGCCACATAAACTACCAGTTCCTACTGTAAGACCACCCAATAATGTCCCTAACAGTCCACCTACTCCCTTCAACAGGCCCGTAACAATATCATCGCTTGTCAAATCGACATCTGCCAGCTTATACTTACCATTATCTTTATAATATAGATACGAGTTATCACCTTTCACTGTATCTGGCTTTTGTTGGAATCCAGAAAGATGGGTAGTTGCCCCTTCTGCAGCAACAGCATCAAGTCCAAGATCCGCATCGCCTGGATAGTATGGTGTGTAGAAAGGCTTTCCGCCAAGTAATCCGCTTACTAACCCCTGACGGTAATAAACATACAGTCTCGGAGTTACGCTCTTATTGCTTCCAATCGCCCGCAACTGTGACTCATTTCCGATCAGAATATATTTCTTCCCGGAAACTACTACATATAACTGCCCTGGTTTTGTTCTTCCATCTGCATGCTCACCATCTAGCCACTGAACTCCATTCGCCGCTTTTTCTGTCAATTGATCCGCAACCAATTCCGGCTTATCCGAATTAAACTTCTGCGATAACACGTAATTATGAGACTTACTATAAGTCAGATACTCCTGATCTTCTCCATCCGGATAAATCATCTGTCCCATACCAAACTGTGGTGCATCATAATCCATCGACATAACTGGTTCCGTTTCAGATTCTTCCTGTGCAAGCACCATCAACTGATATGGATTGTATATGTAGATTGTATCCGTTTCCTTATCATACAGCGTTGGTGTTTCGTTTTCTTCTAGTTTCGTGCCTGTGATAGTTCCGGTAAAGGAATCCGGTACTGACCAAATCTGTTCCGAGTTCATCTGGATGTCATTCATCAAAATGTACTGAGCATCTGCACCGTATTTCAGCTCTGTGCCTTCACTCTTTACCACTTCTCCAGAACCAATCTGTCCATCCTTATCACCTGTGTAAATATAAGCATCTGAACCAATCTGTTTTAATTGTTCATAATTATAAATGCATATTTTACTATCCTTATAATAAGCATCTATATTATCTGTTGATTCCGCTTTAACATTTCCACCGGACGATTCCGATTCGTCATTTTTCGAGTTTTCACTTGTTTCCTCCGATATCTTAGATTCGGATTCCGTGGTGCCATTTATTTCATCTGAAACTGTGGACTCGGTTGATACTTCACCATTACTCTTATTGGCATCATCAGAAAGTGCCACTTGACTAGTGTTGGTACCCGATGGATTTACATCTGCTGCATCCGCAATATTCACTTGAGAAAATAAGATAGCCATACATAGTATTACTGCGATAATTCTGTTCTCTATTCTTCCTTTTTTCTTCATATTTGGACCTCTAATCGGAATAAAAATTCCTACCATTTACTCAATATTGCATTCTAATATCTAGAATGATTTTTTAGCATAAAATAACTAATTTTATTATAATATCCGTTAAAATTTCTTTCATTTTCATCAAATACCTACTGGACTTTTTCCTTACTCTTCTCTGTTTGATTCTACTTTCTGCACCCACTCTTTTTGCATAGCCGCAGTAAAAAAACATTGAAGCAATTTCATGGAAAACGCTCCACATTCAGCATTTACAATCATCCTTACCGCCTCGGCATGTTTCAGTTTTCGTTTATATGGTCGCTCACTGACCAAAGCATCATAGGCATCCACCAAACCGACCACCTGAGCACAAAGCGGAATCTGATCTCCCTTTAAACCGTCCGGATATCCAGAGCCATCAAATCTCTCATGGTGATGTCGGCAGATTTCATAGCTGTACTTATTCAATTTCTCTGTTGTCATACCATTCGGAAATCTCAATGTCATCTCTGCACCGGTAATTGGATGCTGCTTCACGACTTCCATCTCGTCTATCGTTAATTTCCCATTTTTATTCAATATTTCTATCGGTACCCGGATTTTACCAATATCATGGATTGGTGCCAGGTGTGATACATTTTCAATCTCTTCTTCTGTAATTCCATATTCCGGATAATTTTTCTGCAGTTGGCGATAAACCTGCTCCGTATAAAAACTAATATCATCCTGATGTTCCGTTTCCACCAGATTATTATGATTCAATACCGCAACAAGCAAAGAAACCATATCCCAATACTGTTTCGTGATATTCTTTTCTTTCTTCCGCAATTCCTGTTCCATATTAACAATCGTATCTGGAATGACCTTCGCATTATGTAATGTGAGAATGGCAATATTCTCCGTCTCATCTACATATCTTTTTGCTTCCATCCAAATATAAGAATCTGCTTCATTATCACATATTCTGCGGTAGGACATATCATCTTCCATACAGCCGTCTACTAAGTGTTCCGTAAGCTTTTCGCTTGTCAAAAATCGTCTTAACTTCTGGCGATCCTGTTCATATACATATTGTTCTGTGTACTTCCTTATAAACTCATCATAGGTAGCTGAATCACTTACTTTATCATAGACTTCATGTACGTGGGAATAAATACATTCATATGTTTGATCCTTTAAATTCAATTTTATAACTACATAAAAACGTCCAAAATATTCATCTTTGCCCGGCTGAATAATATCTGATATTTTCACATTTTCCAGCCTGTTATTATAAGTGTTCTGCAGATCCAGTAACACCTTATGTACCTTGCAGCAATCTGAATAATTTCTGGAACAGTATCCGTCCTTCTCCAGACATCTGCTAATTGCCATTGTTGACTCTGTACAGTTAATAACGTCCATAAGAGAAATTTCTTCCGGTCGTTTTTCCAGCATATAGCCTCCATTCGATCCCTCTGCCGCTTTAACAATTTCTTTTTCTTTTAGTTGCTTTGTTACTTTAGGAATATAACTTGCCGGAATATTTAATTCACGAGATAGTTCTGCTGTAGTTATTACCTTATTTTCTGATGCTAGATAACATACGATTCTAATGGCATAATCCGTTGTATTTGTAAGCTGCATAATGTCACCCTCTCTATCCGTCCCCAATAATGATTTTTATCCTGAACATTTTTCTTGTTTCTTTCATTGTAAAAAGGAAGAATCATACTTCCAGGTTCTTCACTTCACAAGCACAATTCTTCCTTTTTGCCTTAATGATATTTTCTTTTTACTTTTCTGAAAAATACCATGCTTCCAATGCCAATCAGTAAAACCACAATCAGCATCATAATCCAGCTATTATTCTGAATATTTCTTCCGATTACGGGCGGTGCCACGGTTGATGTATTTGTAAATTGGATATCTTCCGTTCCTGTTGCTGCCATTGTAAATGATGCTGCTTCTCCAACGGTTTTCGATCCACCATTTATCGAGTATGACACCTCGAAGTTTGTTCCCGGTGCTGTCTCCGTAACGGTATATGTCCATCCTGTCGGTAAGCAACTGATATCTACAGATTCATCTTTTTTCAATGTAAAGGCTGCCTGATTATTTGTGAAAGTCAGTTTTTCTGCTGTTCCATTTCCTTTTTCAATAACAGCTGAAAGATATCTTCTCCCAGTGTCGTTTCCTGTCTGGGAAGCTGTTTCTCATTATTCTGTTCTTTCTCAACCTGTTTCTTTTTCATGTTTCATTCCTGCTTCATATCAACTTAGATAATCAAGGTATTCTTTTATGGACTGGTTAAAGTATAGCACTTGTTTTTTGCAAAAATAATACAGAGAATAGGAAGATATTTTCACGTTTTGCTACAAAAAGTTTGTAGTTATCGGTTTTTCGCAAAAAAAGAAACCATACCGTAGAGATATAGTTTCTCTTTAAATTACAGTGTTTCTGCCATTTTGAATAAAACGATTCCATTTCTAACAGCCAGCATCTCAGCAGAATTCTTGAAATCAATGCCAGAAATATCTCTTATTATTTTCAATCGCCCTGAAAGAGTACGATAATTTACATAGAGTTTTTCAGCTGCTTTATTCGCACTCTTATCACAGTCCAGATACGCCTGCAGCGTTTCAATCAGTTCTCCATCATGTTCTTTATCATGTGTACTTTCTCCACCAACTGGAAGAGATGTACCCCAAAAATGTCCGACATCTGCCTGTAACACAGCTTCACTTGTTCCATGATCAAGTGCTGTCAGGATTGCTTGCTGTGCACATCTATTCGGTCTGAATCCGTAGCTATGGTCATGGAACTGTTCCTCATAGATTGGTGTTAAGACCTGTGCAATGGCTTGTTGTATGAATCTGTCTGTTACTGTTGGTACTCCCAGGTTTCTGACACCACCGTCTGGCTTTGGTATCTCCACTCTTCGTACTGGTTGAGGTTTATATTTTCTTGTCCTCAACTGTTCCTTGATAATTTCGCCGTCCTTTACAAGATGTTCTTTAAGTTCTGTGTACTTCATTCCGTCCACTCCCTCGGCACCTTTATTTCGTACGACTTGCAGATATGCTCTGTTGAGATTATCGCTGGATAGTATCTGCTTCATTAGACTACTTGTGTCCATGCGTTCTTTCCTTTCCGTCTCGCTTGATTTGACCACCTTTTTCCCGATTGATTACGGCAGATGTTGTCATTTCTGCAATACGAGACATACTCAAACTTATTGATTGTTCGCCCCTTCGCTCCATCTCCATTACAGAGACTTCTTCGCTACTATGGGCTCGGCTGACTTCTCACAGTTCGTTGTTACTAGGCTAATGAAACCTCTGTGAGACCTCCACGCTTAAGGTGCACGCTCTTTCCTCTCATATATCCGCCACATTTACTCGGTTCCTACAAACGGCAACTTTACGGCTTTGTCTTATTTAGCAGACTTACCAAGCGGAACCTAGCCTCATATGTGATTTCTGTCCGTCGGACCAAGAGTTTGCTTACAGCTTCCTTCAGATTCTACCTTACGATAGACACCCTTGCTGTTCAGCTATACACTTCCTTGTCGCCTAGGCGTGTTCGGGACTTTCAACCGTTAGAGCGCGCCCATGGCGCGCAAACTAAAATATCGCCAGCCATAGCATGGCTGACGATACAAAAATTTATTATTTTTTATTGTCCTCTTGACGGGGATCATACCATTATTATAGTGGTTTATTTTTTTATTCCAATGCAACAAACATGTAAAATGTCTGATGTATTTTTGCAAGTTTTGTTCCATAGCAGTGTTTATCTTATTTTCCGTCTTCTTCTGAAAAACAGAATCATGATAATACTTATGGCAAATAGTAACCATACATGCCTGCTTGTTCTCAGACGAACCCCTGTTTCCGGTATTAATTGTGTGTTTTCGTTTGTGATTTTTAACTCAATCACATCTCCTCGTGCAGCCTCAATCCGCTGTTTCATGACAGCTGTATTTCCATTCGATGTTGCCTGCACTGGATTTGAATACTTATCATTCTCTTCTTTTTTAGAAATCGAAACAGCGTATTTTGATGTATCAACAGTTTCTGTTATTATGATATCCGAAGATATATCTACATTTTTTAATGTAACTTTATCTCCATGTTTCAAAGAAGTTCTAATTGTCTTGCTACGCAGCTTTTGACCATCTTCCCAATAGAGAATTTCCATATCAAATGGCTTCTTGCGGTTTCCAAGTGGACCAGTGACTTCCTTTGTAATCTCAACCGTCACCCCGCCTTTTTGCGGATGATTGACGATATGTCTGTCCGAAACAGCTCTCCAGGTATTTGTCATCGGTGATTTCTCATATAGGAATAAAATATCGGATTCTACATCGACCATATATAAATTAAAGTTATCCTGATACTGTGTTTTGGTTTTATCTGCTTTGTCCTTTTTGTTTGGAGTAACAGATTCTACCATCCAGTATCGTCCGTTCTCAAAGTCCTCCGGTAATTGAAGCATTCCATTTTCATCTGTTTCTAAGGAACGATACGTCGTACACGTTTTTCCATCCTTTTTCAGAACGATATCGTCCTTGCTCTGTGTATTGTCATAATCTACTGTATATCCTGTATCATCCGCATATTTTTTCGTAACATCATCATACGGTACTTTGTAGAACAGAAAACCTGCACCAGCAAGTCGGTTTCTTGGAAGATCATCCGTCTTTAAGAAACTTCGTTCAGCAAGATTGAAATGCAGATTCTGCACTTCCAGTTCCATCTTGGAAACATCCTTGAACTCATTCTCATCCTTCGGGAATAATTGTTGTCCATTTGAATCGAAATACTGAATCTCTGGATAAATAACTTCATAATATAGGAAACCATCCCCGTATTCCGAAGAATAATGTGTCTTTCCTATCTCGATTTCTTCCACCTTATATTCCACCGGAATTCTGTCCTGGAATAGTGGAACATTGTCGACTGTATGTTCCCATCCGTTCTCTTCATTCAGCAGGAATTCCTGTCCTGTAGAAATTCCATTCTGATACAATCTGATTTTCACCTGTTTTTCCGTCAGTGCATCATTTGGATTTTCCCATGTCTTTTTTATATGCAGAGTGCCTGTTTTAGCAAAATTTCGGATATTAAGGCTGGTATCTCCCCGCTGAAGCAGAACAGATTTTCCGTCTATCTTACCATCAACTGGTGCCTTAACAGCCTCCTGATTTTCGTTAGCCTTCCTATCCACCAGTTTTGCATCAGTGATTTTGAATGCTCCATTGGCAATCTCAACTGTGATCTGTATATCTCCTGTGTCTACATATCCCGTTGGTAAGTTTGTCTCTCGCAACAAATACGTCTCAGTTGCTGTTCGATTCTGTTTGTTCTCATCTTGTAACGGAATATGAAGTTGTGCGATTCCGTATTTATCAGTTGTTACCGCTTCCTCCTCAACACCGTTCTTACTAACAGCAAAATTGATCTTCTCCATTCCTTGTCCGGTAGACTCATCAAATTTGTTCAGTGTGAGTATTCCCTCTTTCTGATAACGGTTCTCCAATTCAATAGTAAGAGTTTCACCACCGCGTCCAATTCCACGTCCTGTGAATTTAATTCCACTTTCTGGATATGCTTCCCATGAATTTACATTATCTCCTTCTTCATGAGAATTGCGAACATTGTACCAACCTGAAAATTTCACATTCGAATCTTTTGGCTTATAGTTGTACTCTTTTAATGTGTATTTCCAGAATGAGTCCGCCTTAACGATCCACGTACAGCTTGTATGTGTTTCATCTGTCCATGTACCTACAACTTCTATTGGAGCATCCTCCGCTTGCGGAGCTTCTGCATCCGGTTTCTGGCTATCTTCTGAAGGAAGCACAAGTTTCATATGCTCATGAAATGCAGGTGGCTGCGGTTTTCCATCTAAAAGCTTTTCATCCATATCTACCTGGATATAATAATCTTTCTTGACTTCCTCTATTGCTTCCGGCATTCCGACAAAATCTTTCTTTACTGTCAGGTAACCATTTTTTGCTACAATACGTCCGTCAATATGCCACCCATCGGACATTTCACTTTTGAAAGAATACCAATAAATGGTGAAGAATTCGGTATCTAATTTCGATGGCGGAATCTCCCTGTCTCCGATACGAATCATACGTCCGCTTTCACGAATTGTCTGGAATACCTCTTCATCGGAAGGAATTCTATCTATCTTGTAGATATAGTCTCCATTTCCAATATATCCCTCATCTGGTTTAGTTCCCTGCAAAAGTTCTTGCACTCTCTTATTTCCATCCGCATACTGTTCCCACGTAGATGGATTCTTATTTCCAAGAACTGGAACATCATGCAATATACTTGCCTTCACATTACAGTTTGCCACGGCAACCGCACTTGTATAATCGTCTACATTCGTGGTTGGTAATGCTACCGAACCATCTTCCGGCATCGCTGACTTACAGATATAAAACTGTACCTGTTTTCGATTTTGGTTACTCACCTTACGCCACGCTGCATAGAGGGTGATTGGCTGTCTTGCATTATTATTTATAAGATCAGAAATAGAATCCCCTGCACCGCATTCCTGCCACTTTCCGTCTTTGTTTCTGTAATCCCAATGATCGAATTCATACTGTTCCAACTCTTTGCTGTCATTATCTTCATGATCATAAACCAGAGGATATGGTGACTTAACGTTATGTTTTCCAGCTTCTATTTCATTCTCATAATCATCTGTATGTCTTGTCTTATTTCCAACCTGAGGGGTCAACTTAGCTTCCTTAGGAAGTTTCTTCATATAACGAGTTGTATTATAGATAACCCTGACTGCCCCAGACTCCAGCGGTTTGTCTGCGATCACCTCATAAGATGAGTTAACATTCGGAATTTCAAATTTTACCTTATCATCTCCGGACGGTTCCGGAAGAACCTCATTTTCGTCCCTGTCATTAGATGTACAACTCCAGACAATCTCCTTGCCATAATACTCACCTTCTAAACTTGCCCTCTTTGGTACTTCCACAGTATATGCTTCCCCATGGCCTACATACTGTCTCTTAATCGCCTCTCTTTTGGTCAGGTTCAGTGGATCCAACACTTCAATCAGATGAAAACTTCCCTCTACACTGAAATGTCTTCCTGCCAGCCCAACCTGAGAAGAAAGTCCTGTCAAACGATCAAAATAATTTTCGATTCTGTCTGGATTCAGTGGGTTTGGCTGTGAGAAATAATAGACAGATACATCTTTCCCGTTTTTCAGGACAGGAATATACCATGTACCATCGTTGTCCTTATAAGGGTGCTGTACAAACACACGGCTGTCTGTCGCATAACCAAACAGAATCTTCTCTTTCTGATCTGCGCCGGGCTCCAGCTTGCTCGGAGTGAAACCAAACTCACTGTAAATTTTAGAAATCGTATCATCTGGTTTAGCTCGCAAATAATAACGACTGGCTCGGCCACTGTTTGCTTTGATTATGTAATGCTGCTCAGCATTGAGGTTCTTTATCAGCTTATAATGTCCATCGATAAATACATAAAAACTGATATTTGCTTCTTTTATTGCTGCCGGTTTTTCTGTATTATCAGGAACAATCACATATGGACGTACTGCATCATCTGGCTGAATAGTAAAGCTCATGGTATGCTCTGCTTCATTTTTACTCCATGTAACTTCTGAAAGAGTACCATCTTCCTTTCTGCATTCCCAGTTTATATTCTGCGTTTGTTCTTCTACACGCGGCCTTGTACTAACTGTTCTTGTAAGTGTTGACTTTCTTGCAACAAAATCAATTGCTGGAAGATCACGCAAAGCTGTTTGGCTGTAAACCTGTCCATCGTCATCCTGTACTGTCACACTGTAAAAACCATTATATCTATCATCGTCGTGTTCTAGTAAGGTCTTTGCACTCATTATGGGACTATTCTGTCCGTCTGGCAGGTAATACACATCCATCGGCTCTCCGGATTCTCCTATATAAATACATTCATGACCTTCTTTCGTGTATATCCCTGCATTATGGATTGTATCGTAATCTCTCTTGGAATAATAAAAACGCTCTTTTGCTCCATTTTGAATAGAACCATCGTAATGAAATTTTTCAAAATGCTTTTTTAACTCATCATTAGAAATATAATAATAAACTGTTCCCGGCTTTGTTGTAGTATCTTTTATAACAGGAATTTCTTCGTTTAGAACATTATATCTCTCATTATCTACAAAAGTATAGAATTTAATATTCAAGGTTGCTGGTGCAAAAGTGTTGCATGCAACCGTATATGGTTGCTCTATCTTCCCAATAGAAAAGGTTAGTTTATCGCCCTGTTTTACCGGATGGATTGTTTTATTTTCATCCTCACTGGCACAAAGCCAGTCGCTTTCCTTCGTATCTCCTGGATCAACGGAAATTGTGACCGCAGAATCTTTCTTATAGTAACTCACAGTTCGATTTCCATCCGGATTGATCACTGTAACCGAATAGAAACTGTTCTTATTCTGCTTCATCTGGTCTGAATTATTATCCGGAATTTTTTCGCCATCAGATGCTCCTTTTGGCATATAATAAACGTCTGTTGGTACAGTTGCTTCCTGCTTGTCCAGGTTATAAGATACATATTGCTGTCCTTTATAAGTTACCACTGTCGCCTGTGCTAATGTCTTCTCACCACGGACTGTATATGGAAAATAATTTCCGGACTGTGTTTCCTCTGCATTCAAGCCGAACTCTCTATAAATCTCAGCAAGATCACTGACAGATAAATAGCATCTGCCCTGACGGTTCCATTTATACACCTTTTTCAGAGAATCAGCCGGCAGCTTTCGAACCTCATTGTCTGCATATATATAAAACTGAATGTCAAAGGCTGTCTGATCCGCTCTCTGGATCACATAAGACTGTGTGATCTTTCCGATTGTGAACCTCGTCTGGTTCCCTGATTCCCGTATACCATCTATCACCTTATCATCTGTTCCCATACAGGTCCATTCGATCTGGTCTGTCTGGTCCGACAATTGTGGATTAAAATCAGCCACAGCTTCTTCCACTACAGTTCCTGTTAATGCATAACGAATCCGATCCTGCCCTTCTCCCTTTACCTCTACGGAATAAAACGAGTTGTCCTTTTTTACAGAATCTATTAAATTTAATGCAACGCCTTTTCCATTTGGAAGGTAGTAAACATCTATCGCTTCCCCTTGTTTATTCTCTCCATAATTGTAAGAAACATAGGTCTTTCCGGATTTTGTGTCTGTATAAACTTCTCCGTATTCTATCCTGCTTTTTCCCCGGTATGCAGATACAAACTTTTTTATCGCATCCGGATTCTGACTCTCGCTGTTTTTCACAAATCCAAATTCTTCATATATCCGGAGCAGGTCCTCAATGGAAACACCATGATAGGTAGTTCTTCCGTCTTTCCATGTTGCAATGCCAGTAATGTCATTATGCTGAAGCTTTACCTTGTTTCCGTCGATAATGACATAGAAATCAATATCAAAGCCTTCGGAAATCTCCTGAAGTTTCGGTGATTCCTCTTGTGCAATCTGCTCCTCGAAGGCTTTTTCTTCTTCTGAAATCTCTCCCTGGGATGGAGTAATTTCTTCCTCCGGAATCTCTTCTAATGGCGGGGTGATTTCCTCTCCAGGAGTCTCTTCTAATGGCGGGGTGATTTCCTCTCCAGGAGTCTCTTCTGATGGCGAAGTATTTTCTTCTTTCGACGTCTCTTCCGACAATGATGTACTTTCCTCCGGAATAAAATCTTCTGTGCGCATTTCACCCTCTTGAGTACTATTCATATTTGGAATATTCTCTTCTTCCACTGAAACTGCCAAAACTGTCGTTCCTGCGCTATTCATGCACAAAACCAATAAAAGTGTCCAGGCTATCCATCTTAGCCATCTCTTTTTCCTCTTCACACAAATTCCTCCTAAAAACATATTTTACTTTTCTCAACTATCTGCCTTTTTTATCCATTCCTTCTGCATTGCCGCTGCTATAAAGCACTGCAATAGTTTTTTTGAAAATACACCACATTCACCGTTGGCAATCATTCTTATGGCTTCTTCATGCTTTAATTTTCTTTTATAGGGGCGTACACTGACCAATGCATCATAAGCATCCACAAGGCCTACTATCTGAGCACAAAGTGGTATTTCATCACCTTTTAGTCCATCCGGGTAACCAGATCCATCATATCTTTCATGGTGATATCTGCATATTTCATAGCTATACTTATTAAGTTTTTCTGTCGTAGTTCCTTGTGGAAACCGCAATGTCATCTCTGCCCCTGTAAGAGGATGCTGCTTTACAATTTCCATCTCATCAGCTGTTAATTTACCGTTTTTGTTCAATATCTCTATCGGCACACGGATTTTTCCAATATCATGAATTGGAGCCAGATGAGAGACATTTTCTATTTCTTCCTCTGTAATCCCATACTCCGGATAGTTTTTCTGTAGTTGAAGATACACTTGTTTTGTATAAAAACAGATATCATCCTGATGTTCTGTTTCTATAAGATTATTGTGATTCAACACTGCAGCCAGAAGCGAAACCATTTTCCAATACTGTTTTGTCTCATCCTGTGCTTTTTGTCTTAATTCCCGTTCCATATTTACAATTGTGTTAGGGATAACTTTTGCATTATGGAATGTAATAACAGCAGTTTTCTCATTTTCATCCACAAATCTTTTTACTTCCATCCAAACATAAGTCTCTGAGTTTTTCTCGCTTCTTCTTTGATAAACGATATCTTCTTCTGAACAGCCCTTTTTCAAATGCTCTGTCAACGAATCGCTTTTCAAAAATTCCTGCAGTTTTTCACAATCTTTTTCACATACATATTTTTCACAATATACTTTCAGAAAATCATCATATGTTCCTGCAGTTTTTACATCATCATAAATCCCCCTGTTATGAGAATAGATACATTCATAACTGTTTTCCGCTAAATTAACTTTCAGAATGATATAAAATCGCCCAAAATATTCATCTTTCCCCGGTCTGATAATATCAGAGATTTTCACATTTTCTAATCGGTTATTGTAAATGTTCTGTAAGTCCAATAAGACTTGATGTACTTTACAGCAATCCGTATAGTTTCTGGAGCAAAATCCATCCTTTTCAAGACAGCGACTGATTGCCATTGTTGATTCCATACATGATATGACATCAAATAACGAAATCTTTTCTGGATTTTTGGCAATGGCATATCCTCCACTGGTACCTTCAGAAGCTGAAATAATCTTCTCTTTTTTTAACTGCTTTGTGATTTTTGGAATATAGCTCTCCGGAATCTTTAATTCAGAAGCTAATTTTGCCGTTGTAACCCTGCGCTTTTTTATTGCCAAATAACAGACAATCCTGATTGCATAATCCGTTGTATTAGTAAGCTGCATAGGTGCTCACCTCTCTCTCTTTTCTTTGTTCCGTACATAAACTCATTGATTGAAAAAGGAAGAATCAGAAAAAATTAGAAGTCAGGAACATGCTATTTTCAAATATGTTTTCCAATTCTTATGCCTCATTTTTCGCATCTTCCTTCCTGTTCTTCTGCTTCTCCATGAGTAATCCGCAAAGGCAGATAACTGAGCCAAAGAATAAGAACAAATAGCCTGCAACCGGACTATCATCACCTGTCTTTACCGGCGAACCATTATGAATAATATCCTTTGATCTTTGGGAAGATGGAACCGGGTTTTGATTTTTACCAGTTTGACCGGTATACGAGTTTTTGAATGAAACCTTCGATACTTTATCTCCATTTTCATTTTTGACCACTGTTACCGCCATCAGTTCATTATTGGAATCAAAGAATCCTTCAATCGTTACATCATAGGTTTTTGAATCATATGTATAATTTTCTTTATTCTCTGTTGCCTGGTACAGCTTGTAATGATATTCTCCTACCTGTCCGACATTCATAATCAGCTCTGTAGAAGAATTACCACTCATATTCCAGGTAAATGTTCTTCTATTGCTTCCCTCCGGCATTGGATTTTGTATCTGATCTGCTATTAAAACATAAGAGCCTGTTTTGTCAGCATCTGCAGAATTGTTTACTTCAAATATCTGTTCCACTGGTATTTTCACTGTTGTGTTTCTGTCAGCTGCCAGTACTGGTCTTTGAACACCCAGAAAGAATATCATGGACAGGAATATAACCATGGCTATTTTTGTCAAACGTGTTGTTCTCATACTTCTCCCTCTCCTTCTTTCTTCTTGTTTCTTTTCTTTTCTATCTGTCTTGCTATCAGAATCAGTACAAGGACAATCAGGATAAACCATACAATAACTGGCACTTTTCCTACTGCATTTTTCAGTTCATCAATTCCTGTACCTACGTTTTTGGCTTTTTCTTTTTCCGGATATATCTGATCTGTTAAGCGTCCCACCAGGATATTTCTTCCATTTGTCATATCCGATGTACAGGTGGTCAGCAAAACCAGATGATCATCTTCCGTTATATTCATATCTCTTTTATATAAAACATTGTTCTCGATTTCCTGCAGATACTCCTGTTTCGCTTCTGGTGTGTCCAGACACACATTGAAAATCGTCTCATTATAAGCATCTACCTGTAACAATGCATAAATTTCGATTCCATGATTTTTACCATCAAAGAACAGATTTCCATATGGATGTTCGTTGAAATACTGTTCCTTCGTAAACTCACCAATATCTCCAAACATCATGTGTTTTTCCATATGGTGACCATATATAATATTGTCAAAATCCGAAAAGTCCGGTTTATTTGCACAATGTAAAAAAATCGCTCCGCTCAGGGAATAGTTTCCTTCCGCATCTGTATTCATATAAGTCTCATCATTATCTGTCTGCACCAGCGGGTAATTGATGTTGGTATCATTGATTCTTATCCATCCAATCACATCTGGATTGATTTTCTGCAATTCTTCAAAAGATTTTGTATTCTTTTCTGTCGGAATATATGCTTCATAGTTCTTTGCATCTGCTGTCTGGTATACCTGGTGGGAGTCCCACAGCATATAACCTGAGAGAAACATGGCTGCAAGAATCAGCGATAAGGCTGTGAAGTTTACAATATGGTCTAATCCTCTGATAATTCCTTTCAGCACTTTCTTCATCCGAAGCATATGTACAAGTTCCTTTCACCATTTCTGTTTCTTTTATATTTATCAAAACTGGTTCATCTGACCAATTTGCTCGCAAAATTAGCAAAAAGGGATGCGGCGGAGCAACGCCGCACACATCCCCTTTCCTGGTTGCTATATTTTATTATTTCTGTAATCTTCTGCGTTTGAATCCTACAAAAGCAATCAGTGCTACACCGCAAAGTGCAATCATCAGAACGTATGGAAGAGTGTTCATGATGATACCAGTTACAGGTACATCGTTGTATGTATTGGTTACATCAACGGTATTCTGTTTCTGACCTAACTTCTGGTTAGTTACTGCTGTGAGTTCTGTATTGTATGATGTTTCAGCAACAGGAGTCAGTTTAGCACCATTGATGATGATTTCTGCACTACCTTTGTAGTTTTTAGCTGCAGACTCTTTTACAGTAATTGTTGTTCCTACTGGAACACCAGTGAACTTCATGTTTTCATTTGCTTTCAACTTGAATGTGTATGTTCCGCCCTCAACAGATGTAACAGTATCTCCATTAGCAGCCTTGATTCCGCCAAGTGTGTTTGCATCTGTTCCAGTCGGGAATGCAAATGTTGCTGTGAAAGCGAACGCATCGTCAGGAGTTGTTGCTGTACCATTTGCATTAATAACTGCTTTAGATACCTTCAAAGATCCATTATCCGGATATGTCGGATCTGGATTTTTCGGATTTTCGCCTGTACCTGCTTCCTGTACATAGGTGTTGGTGAATTTGAAATCATTAGTACCTGTATTTCCAATATCTACTTTACCAGTTGCTGTCTGACCTGCATCATTTTTTGTCTTATTTACAATGATATTAGAAATTTCTGTACCAGTTGCACCATCTGTAACATATACATCCATTGTATACTCAGCCTGTGACATGATCATTTTTTCATGCTCACCGTTAACTACTGCTGGATCTACTGTCTGTGTCTCTGTTACAGTATACTCATACTTTCCTGCTTCTGGATATGTTGGAAATGTAATCTGACCTCTCTTAGAAGTTGTTCCTGTTTCAGTATCGGTAAATGATAACTCCGGCATAGTAACCGCTGCATCTGTTGTAATTATACCAGTTCCTGTCTTGACCTGCTCTGCTGTAAAGCTAAACTTCTCAGCCTTTCCGACCTCTGTGTTGTAGGTCTTAGTAATCCATGCCTCCGTTGTCTTGCCCTCATCTGCCGCAAATGTTGGCATTGCCATTCCCATCGTCATGGCACCAGCAGCAACAACTGCGAGCACTTTTTTGAACATTTTGTTCATGCTCATAATGCTTCCTCCCTTGTAAATAATATTGTTTGTTTCTATTTGATTAACGGAGGAGGGGATTAGAGTCCTCTGGTCCGAATAACCGCAATCGCTTTTCCTTTGACATCTTTTACATTGATACAGCCATAGATTCTGCTGTCTGACGCCTCCGGTCTGTTATCACCCAGTACAAATATCTGACCTTCTCCAACGGTGATTGGGAAGTCAACTCCATTTTGAAACTGTGTGGTGTCAAAATAAATATCCTGTGAAATCTGCGTAGCACCGTTAATCATCAAACCGTCTTTTGTTATATCTACGGTATCACCTGCGACTGCTACGACCCTGCCTGTGGTTGTTCTGCCATCTTTCTTAAATACTGCAATATCACCGGACACAAAACGCTTGTCCAGTCGATAATACATGACCAGATCACCATCTTTTATTGCTGGTTTCATAGATACGTCATTGATTCTCGCCATCCCGTACATAAATGTAAAAACAAGGATGACTGCCAAAATGATAAGAACAATCTTCAATAACAGCTGAAAGATATCTTCTCCCAGTGTCGTTTCCTGTCTGGGAAGCTGTTTCTCATTATTCTGTTCTTTCTCAACCTGTTTCTTTTTCATGTTTCATTCCTGCTTCATATCAACTTAGATAATCAAGGTATCCTTTTATGTACTGGTTAAAGTATAGCACTTGTTTTTGCAAAAATAATACAGAGAATAGGAATATATTTTCACGTTTTGCTACAAAAAATTTGTAGTTATCGGTTTTCGCAAAAAAAAAAGAAACCATACCATAGAGATATAGTTTCTCTTTGAATTACAGTGTTTCTGCCATTTTGAATAAAACGATTCCATTTCTAACAGCCAGCATCTCAGCAGAATTCTTGAAATCAATGCCGGAAATATCTTTTATTTTTTTCAATCGCCCTGAAAGAGTACGATAATTTACATAGAGTTTTTCAGCTGCTTTATTCGCACTCTTATCACAGTCCAGATACGCCTGCAACGTTTCAATCAGTTCTCCATCATGTTCTTTATCATACCAATATAATTTCACAAGTGACTCTGGCACATATTCCATCAGTTCATCACGATTTTCGATTTTTTCAAAAATCTGGAAAAAACCGAGCTTAGAAAAATCGGCTACCGATATATTCTTATCACCATAGAGATATCTGAGCATATCCATATAGTCTATGATTTTCTTTGAATCCTTAAAAGATTTTTTCAAATCTCCATATCCATTAACAATACTTCCAATGCCAATCTGAAAATCCGTTGTCTTATTTCTGTGAAAAATCTGCTTCTGTACTGTCTGATATAATTTTTCCATTTCTTCCCGGAACCCTGCTTGTGTTTCCCCATGCTTAATTTCATGAATACATACAATCTGATTCAGATTCTGGTAAATATGTTCATCCGGAAGTAATCTCTGAATCTCGCCTTCTATCACTCCGATTTCTTCTAATTCTTCTTTTGTATAATAATCTTCGCTATTGCTTGAAATCGTATGAAAACTTACCACACAATATTGAGCTGTATCTTTCAATTTTAGCATTCTTGCAGCTTTACTCAATTCATCGCCCGTTAATAAACCATTAAGCAAGCTATATTCAATATCTCGTTGATATTTTTTTTCTATCTCATTTTTAGCATATGTTTCCATAAAACTATACTGTAAAGTAATAACAGCATTTTCCAATGCCATATAGTCCAGTATTGTTAATGGCATATTCACTTCCGTGACTACCAAATAAATTTCTGTTCGGCCTAACACATGTATTTTTGTAATATATTGCGTATGCTCTTTTCTCTGTTTTTTGTATTCAAATCTGGTAACAATATCCGGTTTATATTTCTCAACATTTTTCTCAAATACAAAATCAGACAGATCCTGCGTTGTGGACGCACAGCAAGTTAAGTTACTATAATATAACGCTACCGGATTATCAATCATGGAAGACAATAGAAACAAAATATTTTTAGTTGGATCTTCAAAATCCTCTCCATCCAATAACATGTTAGAAATATTGTCGTGTGTCAATTTGAAATAAATCAACCGTGCGATATTTTCATCATAGATCTGCAGAATAACATATTTTATAATACCCCAATAATACTCATCTTCCGAAATTTCTATCACTGGAATATTACGTTCCGAACAAAACTTTAATAAAATATCATAATAATTGACTTTCTGTACCATGTCCGGATGCTGCTTTATAATAAATCCACTGACCTGTTTCTTCTCCAGTTCATTCAAATGTTTCCGAAACTCTCTGTCCGTTTCTCCGAAATACACTTTCATATTTGTAAGAAGAAGCTCTCCTCCAGTCAGATATCTTTCCATATCTTCTATTTCGATAATTCGTATACCTTTAATTTCCTGATTCAGATTTTCTTTACATGTCACTAATCTCATATCAGGAAATTGTTTCGATTCTAATAATTGTTTTACCGTATAAGCCATTCAGCACCTCGTCAAATTCGTCTTTTGTTGTCTACTTTGGTTGTACCAGCATCTGATGTTGTGTTTTCAAAAGTGGCATAAGTATACAGTGTAATTATACCCCCCCCCGAAATTTTCTGTCAATTTCTTCATGCGTATAAAATGCATATTTTATATAGATTCAAATAAAAAAGACAGCTCGCATCTTTGTCGAACTGTCCATTACTTCTTCAGGCTGCGGATAAAAGTCATAAAAATTTCTCTTTCCTTCTCATCCAAGCCATCCCAAATCTCAAGTATTTCTTTTTGCTCTTTTGTCAGATCCAATCTGCTTTCATCATCTGAAAAAAATTGTGCGATTGTATCTTCATTACCTTTTCCTTGCTGATAACTGATCCAACTTTCATCTGTCAATTTCATTTCATTCTGCATCTTTAACTGACTGATGATGCCGCCGTTTCCGGTACCAATATCTAGCTTACATTAAATGATATCTTTCCAGATTGGTTGGAATACAAACGTCTCCATACAACTGCTGAAACATATATTACGCGAATCCAGTCTGATTGGAATACACATTACAAGGATACTGTTATCATCTAGATTCCGCTTATCAAATTAGACAAATTAACCTTAGATTGCTGGGCTCATAAGCTAATTCAGGATAACAACCTGACTAAAAACGCTTACTACAACATTACAGTGATTATGCGGCAATGCTTGAATTATGCCGTCGATAAGGGCTATATTTCTTCTAATCCATTTAGTTCTGTAACGATTGATTCACAACGGATGCTTCGACGTGATACCGCAGAAGTTGTATCGCATACAAAAACTGCTGCTGGCGATCGATTTGTTCCACTAACTTCTGAAGCCCAGAAATTAATTGATACCGCGAGACAGTATCAAAAAGAGCATCACTATCCTGATAATGGTTATATCTTTTCCATCAATGATAAACCACTGACAGAACGTTGTATCTCAACACTATACACGAAATATTGTAAAAAGTTGGGAATAATTCAGAAGAGCTCTCACAAAGCTCGTAAAACATTTGTGTCTAACTTGTTATCAAACGGAGTCAACATCAACACTGTAAGACAGGCAGCAGGACATGCGGATAAGAGAACCACTTAAAATTACTTGCAGTAACATATCAAAAAGACGTGAAACCCTTGTAAATGATATGCTCCCCATATGGTAGACAATGGAAATATCCAAAGATCTATCATATGAGGAGCATATTTTTATGTCTAGGAAACAGTATAGTAAGGAGTTGAAACTTGAGCTCGTAAAGAAACACCTTGAGGATGGAATCTCTTATTGGAAATTAGGTAAAGAGTATGGAATTGAGGCTAGTATCATCCGCAGGTGGGGTCATAAATACGAAACATTTGGAGAAGACGGTCTAGAAAAGCAAAATGCTGATTTATGTAATTACTCTGCAGAATTTAAGAAGAAGATTATTCTTGAATATCTTGGAGGCAATATAACGAGTCAGGATTTAGCTGCAAAATACAAAATTCATGCACCAAGTACTGTTTGTACATGGATTAAGCAGTATAATAACCATGAAGATTTAACAAATTCCAGAAAAGAAGGTGTATATCTCATGGCTAAAAGCGGTGCTAGAAAAAATACAACCCTTGAAGAAAGAATAAACATTGTCGAAGAATGCATAAACACGGGATGTAATTATGCTTCTACAGCGAATAAATATGGTTGCTCCTACGGACAAGTTTATGCATGGGTTAGAAAATATAAAGATAAAGGAATCGAAGGATTATATGATCGACGAGGTAAGAACAAAGCGATTTCTCAATTATCAGATATTGAGAAGTTGAAAGCTGAAAACCGACTACTAAAAGCTCAAACACAGCAGCAACAAATGGAGATTGATTTCTTAAAAAAACTCGACGAAATAGAGAGGAGGTGAACCTGACCAAGACACGCAATACAACAAAATACCTTGCAATCAAGGAATTATCTGATGAAAATAAGACATACTCCATATCGGCGTTATGCGAGTTTGCTGGAATAGCTAGATCAGCCTATTATAAATGGCTAGGTCATGTAAATAGTGATAATGATAATCTTAATGAACGCATAGCCGATACCATTACAAAGATTCATGATGAACATCCAGATATGGGTTATAGACGTATAAGGGATACTCTAGCACATGATTATAAAATAGCTGTTAATGACAAACGTGTTTTAAGGATTTGCCGCAAGAAGAAAATCCAGTCATATATAAAGCATCGGTATAATTGTTGTACTAAACCTGCATCTGATCCAGCTTATGTTGCCGAAAATATCCTTAATAGAGAATTTAAATCGGACATGATAAATCAGAAATGGGTAACAGATATATCAGAATTCAAATATGGTGTTGGAGAAGACAATAAAAAAGGTAAACTATATTTAAGCGTAATACTTGATTTATGCGATAGGAGGCCTGTCGCTTTTGTATATAGCACCAGAAATGATAACCCTCTTGTTTTTGATAGATTTGACAAAGCTGTGGCAGCGAATCCAGAAGCTACACCACTACTTCATAGTGATCGAGGCTATCAGTATACGTCGAAAGCATTTAGGCGGCGAATTTTAGCTGCTGGAATGACACAAAGTATGTCTCGCGTGGCAAGATGTATCGATAATGGTCCTATGGAAGGATTCTGGGGACTAATGAAACGAGAAATGTATTATGGCAAAAAGTATAAAACAAAAGAAGAATTAATGCTTGCCATAGAGAAATACATAGATTATTACACAAACAAAAGAGTTCAACGAAATCTTGGGGTGCTTACACCACTGGAATTCCATGAACAAAAACTAGAAAGCGTTGCATAAACAACCCGGTACATAAACTGTACCGGGGAAGAAAAAATTTTCGTTATTTAATTTGTCTACTTGACGGGTAGCACACCAAAATCAAGGCTTTCCAGCGCACAAAAAAATCACCGTCCCCACAGCTCCAATGTCTGTAAAAACAGTGATCGTCAGTGCGCGATCAGGGGTTCGAACCCCGTATTTACACTCAGAAACGCCTAGAAATGGAGGTTTTGCACAGCGTCTTGGCGAGTGTAACACAGGGTGTAACACCTGATATGAAATCATTAAATTATTACAAACATACTACATACTTAGCCCTATATTACTAGAAATATTTTCTCATTGGAATTGCTGAACGATAAATCTGTACATTATGAATTTTATTCTGCCATAATAATTCTCTGATTCCCAATTCAAATACACTTTCTTTTTCTTTGACATAAGGATTCAACGTAATTTCCTTTAAGCTATCCCTTTTAAA